>QHVW01000809.1 GCA_003223675.1 Acidobacteriota bacterium | reverse complement strand
CGCCGGCGGGCAGGCTTAGCTCACCGGCGGCTCGACCGGCGCGCCGAACAGCTCCCGTCCCAGGGCGTCGAGCTGCTGGCGGAAGCTCTCTTCCAGGGTCAGCCGCTCCGGCTCCGGCAGGAAGGACTGCCGGAGGGCCGCCAGGGAGAGGCCGGCCAGCTCGGCCGGGGAGTAGCCGAAGGTCTGGTGCAGGCGCAGGTATTCGAGGGTCAGATTGGTGTTGAAGAAGGCCGGATCGTCCGAATTGACCGAGAGCGCCAGCCCCGACCGGTAGAGGCGGTTGAACGGGTGCTCGGCCAGGTCCGGGACCACCCCCAGGCAGACGTTGGAGGTCGGGCAGACCTCCAGCGGGATCTGCGCCGCCCGCAGCTCCTCCATCAGCGTGGGGTCCTCGACCGCCCGCACGCCGTGGCCGATGCGCTCGGCACGGCAGACCTGAAGGGCCGAGCGGATCGACTCCGGCCCGGCGTGCTCGCCCGCGTGGGCCACCCGGTGGAGCCCTTCCCGCTCGGCCGCGGTGAAGTGCTCCCGGAACGGCTCGTTGGGATAGAGCCGCTCGCTCCCCGAGAGCCCCAGGGCCGTCACCACCCCCCGCTTGTGGCCGGCGAGCGCCCATTCGAGGGTGCGGTCCGCGGGCTCGACGCCCACGTTGCGCACGATGTCCGGGATCAGGCGGAGGGTGACGCCGTGGCGCCGCTCCCCCTCCTCGATGGCCACGGCCAGGGCGTCGAGCACCTCGCCGCCGTTGACGCCGTTGGCGAGGTGGGTCGAGATGGTGAAGTGGACCTCGCTGTAGGGGACGTTCTGGTAGGCCTGCTCGGTCAGGAAGTCGAGCGCCAGGAGCTGGAAGTCCTCGGGGGTGCGCAGCGCCCGCGAGCAGGCGAGGTAGACCTGGACGAAGTGCTCGAAGCCGGTGAAGCGGAACCAGCGTTTGAGCCCCGCCTCGTCCTGGGCCGGCAGCGCGATGCCGTTGCGCCGCGCCAGCTCCAGCAGCACGGCCGGGCGCATCGCCCCCTCCAGGTGGACGTGCAGCTCGATCTTGGGCAGGTGCAGCAGGAACCGGTCGAGGCTCATGCCGGCACCACTGGGTCCTGCGGCCGGAGGCGTCGCCGGAGCCGGGCGAGCACCGGCTCAGGGACGAGCCCGGTCAGGTTCCCCCCCAGGGAGAAGACCTCCTTGACCAGCCGGCTCGACAGGTAGATGTAGTCCTCGCGGGGCATCATGAACACGGTCTCGACCCGGGGGTTGAGCCGGCGGTTCATCAGCGCCATCTGGAATTCGTACTCGAAATCGGAGACGGCGCGCAACCCGCGCACCACGGCGCGGGCCCCCACCTGGTCCATGAAGTCGACCAGGAGACCCGAGAAGCTCTCGACCCGCACGTCGGGGCCCACCATCTCGCGGATCGCCTCGATGCGCTCCTCGACCGAGAACAGCGGCTTCTTCCCTTCGTTGCGCAGCACGGCCACGACCACTTCATCGAACAGCGGGCGGCAACGCTCGATGATGTCGAGGTGGCCGTTGTGCATGGGGTCGAACGACCCGGGGTAGACGGCGATCCGCTTGCTCATCGCTCCTGGGTGAGGTTGAAGGTGGTGACGTTGTGCGCGGCGTCGGTGACCCGGAGCAACAGCAGGTCCCCCGGCTTGCCGGGCTCGATCAGCAGGGTCTCGGTGCGTCCGTCGAGCAGCCCGTCGGCCGCCCGCACCGGCTTCCACTCCTGGGCATTGACGCTGGCCACGGCCTCGCGCAACGGGTTCAGCGCGTCGCGCACGGTGACCCGCAGCAGCTTGCCGTCACGGTCCTTCTCGACCTTGACCAACTCGGGCGGCGTATGGTCGATCACCACCGGATCGCTCACCCGCTCGGCTACCAGCGCCGCGTCGGGGTCGTTGGACGGCAGGTCCGAGGCCCGGAGGCGGAAGCGGTAGATGCCGTCGGGGAGCGACATCGCGTCGAAGCTGAAGTGGTCGTCCTTGAGATCTTTTTCCACCTCGAGCCAGTCCCCCTCCTTGCCGCCGTCCGCGGAGGCGGGACGGAAGGAGAGATCGTAGACCAGATCGTCGCCGTTGGGGTCGCTCGCCGCCCAGCGCAGGGTCTGATAGCCGAGCTTCCAGAGCATCTTGGTGCGGCCGCCGCCGGGCTCGTCGTCGCCCGGCTGGCCGATGCGGGTGAAGATCCCGTCGCGGTTCGGATGGGCCGGCTCGAAGGTCTGGTTGGTGGGATTGAAGTTGGCCGGCACCAGGATCTGCCCCGGCTCGAGCACCTGCAGGGAGGCGATCTTGGGGCTCAGGTTCTCCTGGCGGTAGGAGAGCTCGGTCTCGTAGATCCGCGGCGAGGCGTGGTCACCGGCCCGCAGCTCGGCCCGCCACTGCACGAAGCGCCCGCGGGGGAGGCCGGTCAGCGGGATCTCCATGCCCTCGCGCGGCTCGGTCCAGGCGGACCAGGTGCGGTCCGGCTCGGCGCTCACACCGCTGCGGAAGGAGAAACGGACCGCTCCGCCCGGCGGCACCTCCCCCTGCCAGGAGAAGGTGCCGAAGCGCGCCACCTGCTCGGCGTCGAGCGCGGCGCTGGTGTAGGTGCCGGACGCCTCGGTGCCGCGGGTGACGCGGAAGAGGGCGGCGGCGTTGGTGGTGGCGAAGACCGGCCCGGGATCGCCGGGCAGCACGGCCACGATCTGCCGCTCGTCGACGTCCTTCTCCAGGAGCATCTGCTGGTCGGCCCAGCGGTAGAGCTTCCCTTCGAGGCCGGTGGCGACCCAGAGCCTGCCGTCCTGCCAGAGGAGGCTGTAGACGGTGTCGTCCGTGAAGCTCCAGAGGCTCTCGACCACGCCGGAGGGCGAGATGGAGAGGATCTCGCTGCGGGGCGCCTGTGGGGCCTGGGCGCCCCCCTTGCGCCGTCCCGCGGTGAGGGTCGGCGCCTCCACCTGCTCGACGCTGACCGAGACCTGCGGCTGCCCGCCTCCCTTGGCCGCGCCCCGGCCCGGAGGGTTGGCCGGCGCCGCCGGCACGGCCTGGTCCTTGGCCTGATCGACCAGGCTGGCCTCGGAGGCGATCACGGCGGCGTAGCAGGTGCCGTCCGGCGCCGCGGCCAGGGAGACGACCTCGGGCTCCTCGGCGTCGTAGAGGGTGCGCGCCCGGCCGTCGGGGCTGATGCGCAGGATCAACCCTTCCCCGGCGGTGCCGGCCAGGACGTCCCCGCCGGGGAGCGGCGCCAGGGTCCGGATGTGGGTGTCATCGCTGTCATAGAGGATGGAGCCCTTGCCTTTGGCATCCACCCGGAAGAGCTTCCCCTGGGTGCCCGTGCCCACCAGCAGGGAGCCGTCGGCGGCGCGGGCCAGGGCCCAGATGTAGGTCTCGCCGGGATCGAAGAAGACGCTCGCCTTCGACCCTTTCCCCGGCGGGATGCGGTAGACCTTGCCCTTGGGGGAGGTGCCGGCGTAGACGGTGCCATCCGGATCGGCCCAGACGGCGAAGACCTCGGGCTCGGGAGCGGCGAACAGCTCGCTGACGGCCCCCTTGCGGTCGACCTTCAGCACCTTGCCCGCGTTGCCCGTGCCCACCACCCAGCCGTCCGGGTGGACGGCGGCGGAGAGGAGGAAGGGCTCGGCGACCGAGGCGACCCGGTCCACCTTGGGGGCGAGCTGCATGCGGCCGAGCGCGTCGACGCTCACGCCGTCCAATGTGCCGGCGAGGAAGGCGGCCTGATTGCGGGCCTGAAAAATCTTCACCTGGGTGCCGCGCGCCGGCAGGACGGCCGCGGCCATCAGCACCCCCGCGGCGAGGGCGTGGAATCGCACTCTCCTCATATTGATCCCTTATATTGATCCCTTTTATTGATCCCTTATATCGGATCCCCTTTATGGGGCTCCCTTGGAATAGGAC
>QHVW01000808.1 GCA_003223675.1 Acidobacteriota bacterium | reverse complement strand
CTCCGAGGGTGTCACGCCTGGGACGTTTTCGGCACTTAGGAGGGGGAACAAGAAGGAGAAACTCATGAGCTGGGAAGACAAAGAAGACAACACCATCTACAAGGTGGTGGTGAATCACGAAGAGCAGTATTCGATCTGGCCCGCCCACCGCGAGAACCCTCTCGGCTGGAACGACGTGGGCAAGTCCGGCCCCAAGCAGGAGTGCCTCGACTACATCAAGGAGGTCTGGACGGACATGCGTCCGCTCTCTCTCCGCAAGAAGATGGAGGAGATGGAGCGCGCCCGCCAGACGGGTCAGGAAGCCAACTGACTTGCGGTCGAGCGGCAACCCTCCGGAGCGGTGGCTGGCCTACCGCGAAGTGAATCCCCGCGCCAGGATGCGGATGTTCTGCTTCCCCTACGCGGGAGGCGGTGCGTCGATCTACCGCGGCTGGGGGGCCTCGCTGCCCAACGACCTCGAGGTCTGCCCGGTGCAGCTCCCCGGACGGGAGAGCCGGCTGCGGGAGCCCGCGTTCCCCGGCATCGAGACCATGGTGCCGGCGGTCGCCGACGCGCTCGCTCCCTATATGAATCTCCCGTTCGTGCTGTTCGGGCACAGCATGGGAGCGGCGATCTCGTTCGCGCTGGCGCGGGAGCTGCGCCGGCGCGGGAGCCCGCAGCCGCTGTACCTGTTCGTCTCCGGCCGCCGCGCGCCGCACCTGCCGGCCCGTGAGGAGCCGATCCATCAGCTCCCCGATCCGGAGTTCATGGCCAAGCTCCGGGAGCTCAACGGCACGCCGGAGGAGGTGCTCCAGCACGAGGAGCTGATGAAGCTCCTGGTCCCCATCCTGCGCGCCGACTTCGGGGTCAACGAAACCTACGAATACACCGAGGAAGAGCCCTTGCAAGCCGGGATCTCCGCCTTCGGCGGCATCGGCGACAAGGACGTTCTCCGCGAGGACGTGGAGGCTTGGCGGCAGCACACCACCGGCCGGTTCCGCGCCCGGATGTTCCCCGGAGACCACTTCTTCATCCACGGCAACAAGGATCTCGTGCTCGAAGCGGTCGCGCGCGATCTGGCGGAGATCGCGGCGGCGGCTCCGCGGCCTCAGACCTGGTGACCGGCTTCCCGCCCCGCTCGCCCGCATCCGGCCTGGAGCTCGGGACCGGCGAGATCCACGTCTGGTCGGTCCGGCTCGATCCTCCCGCCGCCGAGGCCGAGCGGCTGGGGCGCTCGCTCTCCGCGGACGAATGGGAGCGCGCCAACCGGTTCCGCTTCGAGAAGCACCGGCGGCAATACGTGGTGGGGCGCGGAGCGCTGCGCACCCTGCTCGCCGCCTATCTGGGGACCCGTCCGGAGGCGGTCCGCTTCCGCTACGGCCCCAGGGGAAAGCCGTTTCTGGAATCTCTCCCCGAATCGAGCGGCGACCTGCAGTTCAACCTCTCGAACTCCGACGAGATGGCCCTGGTGGGCTTCGTGAGGGGCCCCGAGATCGGCGTGGACATCGAGTACCTGAAGTCGATGCCCGACTGCGAGCAGATCTCGGAGCGCTTCTTCTCGGAGAGCGAGCGGAAGGTGCTGCGGGGGATCCCCGGGCGGGCCAAGGAGGAGGCCTTCTTCAACTGCTGGACGCGGAAGGAGGCCTACCTCAAGGCGGTGGGGGAGGGGCTCGCGGCGCCGCTCGACTCCTTCGACGTCACCCTCGCCCCGGAGGATCCGCCCCGCATGCTCACCCTCGAAGGGGACGCCGAACGGGCCGCCCGCTGGTTCTTCCACCACCTCGTGCCGGCGGAGGGCTACGTCGGCGCCATCGCGATCGAAGGGGGAGCCTGGGAGGTGAAGGGGTGGGAATTTGATCCGACGGATCGGTCGGATCCGTCCGATCGGTCGGATCGACCTGAAAGTTGAGCCCGGGCTCAGGGCAGCACAGCCGCCGGAGCTCCCTTCTTCTCTTTCTCCTCTGCTCTCCCCTGCCTTCCCCTCCAGCCATGCCGCCAGGTGGGCCTTCTGGCCCGGGGTGGCGTCGGGCCGCGCCTCCAGCTTCCAGCGATCCTTGGGCTTCTCCCCGAAAGTGACGGGCAGGCGCGTCAGACGGTCCCGCCGGGCCACCAGCAGGGTCGCCTTCTCGCCGGGGCGGTAGAATTTGAGCCTCCCCTCCAGGCCCTCGGGCGGCACCCGGAGGTCGTCGATGGCAAGGATCTCGTCCCCCACGTTGACGCCGGCTTCGTAGCCGGGGGTGCCCCGTCTCACCGCGGTCACGGTGAGCCGGCCGTCACGGCTGCTCACGTCCATCCCCAGCCAGCCGGCGGGGAGCTCCTGGGGCTCGGCGTCTTTCTTTCCGGTTTTCTCCTCGTCGGGGGTGAAGCGCAGGCCGTACCAGTCGAGGGCCTCGGCGTAGTCGAGCTCCTCCGTCGTGTCCACCGCGCGATGGAGCCAGTCGCCGAGATCGGTCCCCGCCACCTCCTCGAGGGTCTTCCGCAGCTCCTCGGGGCGGAAGCCGCGCTCCCCCGAGTAGCGCTGGAAGGCCAGGCGCATCGCGTCGTCGAGGCTCCGCCGGCCGCCGGTGGCGCGGCGGATGCGGGCGTCGAGCAGGAAGGCGACGACCTCCCCCTTGGTGTAGTAGCTGATCGTGGAATTGTTGGAGTTTTCGTCCCGCCGGTAGAGCTTGATCCAGGCGTCGAAGGAGGACTCGTCGAGCGGCTGGATCTGGCGGCCCGGCGCGGTCTGGAGGGTATCGATCGACCTGCTCAGGCCCTTCAGGTACTCCTTGACGGTCGAGAAGCCCGCCCGGTGCACCAGGAGGTCGCCGTAGTAGGAGGTGAAGCCCTCGACCACCCAGAGGCCGCGGGTGTAGACCTCCCGCTCGTAGTCGAAAGGCCCGAGCTCGACCGGGCGCAGCCGCTTGCCGTTCCAGGCGTGGAAGAATTCGTGGCCGACCAGCCCCAGCCATTCGAGATACCCCTCGCGGGTGCGGGTGCGCCAGTGGCTGCTCATCAGGGTGCAGGCGTTCTTGTGCTCCAGCCCGCCGCCGTTCTCGGTGAGCAGGTTGAAGATCACGTAGCGCGGGTAGGGGGGGCCGCCCCAGAAGTCGACCTCCGTCCGCACGATCTTCCGCGCGTCGGCCGCCGAGCGGGGGCCGTCCCACACCCCATCCTCTCCCTCGTTGACCAGGAGATGGGGCTTGCCCGCGACCTCGAACGGATAGGTGCGCGCGTTGCCGGCGTAGACGGGTGAGTCGACCAGGGTGTCGAAATCCTCGGCTCCGTAGGCGTGCTCGCCGCCTCCCGGGAGGGGGGCGAGCGGGCTCGCCGAGACCTTCCAGTCGGCCGGCAGCTCGAGCCGGACCTCATGCGGCCGTCGCGGACCGTCCGCCAGGGTCAGGAAGGTGGCGGCGCCGTTGATCAGCGCGAAGCCGGAGTCGACGAAGTTGGTCCGCACCGACATCTCGCGGCAGTAGACCCGGTATTTGACGACGATCCGCGGAGCCTGCCGCGTCCCGATCCGCCAGCGGTTCTTGACCGTTTTCTCGACCGGGAGCGGCTCTCCGCTCTCCGTGGCGGCCGCGACCGCCTCCACGGTGCGGGCGTACTCCCGCACCAGGTAGGAGCCGGGGGTCCAGACGGCCATCATCAGCTCGATCTCGGGGCGGCCGTCCGTGGGGACCCGCGCCTCGACCTCGACGTAGTGGGTCTGGGGGGCGGGAAAACGCAGGGTATACGCGATCGGCTCGGGCATCGGGGCTCCAGGGAGACCAGCGCCGCAGAGCGCCAGCGCCAGGACCAGGCAGGGGATCGTCTTCATCATCGGTGGAAGGCTATACTTTTTTCGATGGAAACTGCCCATCTCCTGGATCTGGCCGCGGCCTTCGGCGATCTCCCGCCGGAGGATCTGGAGGCGGCGCTGCGCGAGTCGCCCGTCGAGGGGTTCCCTGAGATCCGGCGGCGCTGGCGGGAGCGCCAGCGCCGTGGAGCTTCCCCGGGAGTGCCGTCCAGCCTGCCGCTGGTGACCGCGGGCCTGAGCCACGGCATCTCCCTGGTGGCGGACCTCTTCGGCGGCGAGGGGAAGGCGGTGGCGGTCCCCACCCCGTTCTGGGGGAACTACCGCCAGGCGTTCGCCTTGCGCACCGGGGCGAGGGTGCTCACCGCTCCAGCCTATGTGGATGGCCGGTACAACCCGAGGGCGATCGCCGACGCCCTGGCGGGGCTGCCGGAAGGGGAGCCCGCGGTCGGGATGCTGAACATCCCCTCGAACCCCGGCAGCTACACGCCGGACCGGGAGGAGCGCCGGGCCATCATCGAATCGCTGCTCGCCGAAGCCGGGCGCCGGCCGCTGGTGATCGTCTGCGACGATGCCTACGCG
>QHVW01000807.1 GCA_003223675.1 Acidobacteriota bacterium | reverse complement strand
TCAAGGTGGACCTCGCCGACCCGCGCAATGCCAGGCTGCGCAATGCCCTGCGGGTGGACGTGCTGGTGGTCACCGACGTGCGGGCGAACGCGTTGCGCGTCCCCAAGGGGCCGTTCGCGCAGGGTGGACAGACGGAGGAGGTGTTCGTCGTCCAGGGGGATCACGCCGTGCGCCGCCGCGTCCGACTGGGCCTCACCGGCGACGAGTTTTACGAGGTCCTCGACGGTCTGGCGCCGGGGGAGGTGGTGATCGTGTCGGATATGAAGGATTACACGCATCTGGAAAAGATCGCTTTGAAATAGGAGGCACTGAAGATGATCCATCTGCAACAGGTCAGCAAGCTGTATCGCACGGACCGCGTCGAGACCACGGCGCTGGACAACATCAATCTGGAGATCGGGAAGGGGGAATTCATCTCGGTGATGGGGCCCTCGGGGTGCGGCAAGAGCACGCTGCTCAACCTGATGGGGCTGCTCGACGCGCCGAGCTCGGGGAGCGTGGCGCTCGACGGCAAGGCGATCGACCGTTATGGCGACCGCGCCCTCTCGCGCGTCCGCAACGAGCGGATCGGCTTCATCTTCCAGCAGTTCCATCTGGTACCCGACCTCTCGGTGGTGGACAACGTGGAGATCCCGCTGCTCTATCGCCGGATGTCCAATAAAGAACGTCGTAAAGCCGCGCTGGCGGCGCTCGACCGCGTGGGCCTGGGCTCCAGGACGCACCACTTTCCCACCCAGCTCTCGGGCGGCCAGCAGCAGCGGGTGGCGATCGCCCGCGCCATCGTGGGCCGTCCCAACATCCTCCTCGCGGACGAGCCCACCGGGAATCTCGACAGCCAGATGGGCGACGAGATCATGGGCATCCTCGAAGACCTGAACCAGAAGGAGGGGACCACCATCGTGATGGTCACCCACGATCCGCGCATGGCCGACAAGACGCATCGGGTCGTCCGCCTGTTCGACGGCCGGCAGGTCCAGTGAGCGATTTTAATTCGAGGATAATGCGATGATCAAAAGCTATCTAACGCCCTGCTCGACTACGTGTTCGCGGCGCGGACGCCCGAGGTCCACGCGGACCGCATGCTGGGTGTCTACCGGCTGACCCTGCAGGGGAAGGACGACACCGAGACCTCGCAACCCGGATACGGCTTTCTCGACCGCTGGGTGCGGCCGATGGCGAAGCTCCCGAGCGTCGAGCGGATCGCGTTCGTGACCGAGGCCCAGACGGTGGTCTCCTATCTGAACGGCCGCAAGATCCAGTCGGCCCTGCGGCGCGCGGACGGCGAATTCTGGCGGGTGCTCGACTTCGACTTCGTGGAAGGGGGGCCGTACACCGTCGCCGACGATCAGGCCGGCCGCTTCGTGGCGGTGATCAACGAGACCACGCGCGAGCGCTTCTTCGGCGGGCGGCCGGCGATGGGCAAGACGATCGAAGCGGACGGCCAGCGTTTCCGCGTGGTGGGCGTGGTGCGCGACGTGCCGGTGCTCCGTTTCTCCTCGTCGGCCGATCTCTGGGTGCCGGTGACCACCGCCAAGACCAGCGCCTACAAGGAAGAGTGGCTGGGTAATTTCTATGCCCTGATCCTGGCCCGGAGCCACGCCGATCTTCCGCAGATCAAGGCGGAGGTCCAATCCCGATTGCGCGAGGCCGAGAAACAGCTCCCCGATCCCAAGACGTTCAAGCATTTATATACCGGCGCCGACACGCTGTTCGAGGGGGCGGCCCGGATGTTCCTGCCCGCGGGGGGAGCGGTGGCGAATCCGGGCGCCCGGCTGCAGGCGGCGCTGCTCGCACTGATGCTGGGCTTCATGCTGCTGCCCACGATCAACCTGGTGAACATCAACCTCAGCCGCATCCTCGACCGCGCGTCGGAGATCGGCGTGCGCCGGGCGTTCGGCGCCTCGTCGCGCACGCTGGTAGGACAGCTCCTGATCGAAAACCTGGTGCTGACGCTGATCGGCGCCGTCCTCGGCCTCGTCCTTGCCCTGGGGGTGCTGCGGGCGTTCAACGTGAGCGGTCTGATCGCGCACACTCAATTTCAGCTCAACTTCCGGATTTTTTTCTACGGCCTGGCGATCGCCGTGTTCTTCGGCCTCTTCTCGGGCGTCTATCCCGCCTGGCGGATGTCGAAGCTCCACCCGGTCCAGGCCCTTCGCGGGAGGTCGGCATGACCCGTCATCTGCTCAAATTGGTGTGGAACCGCAAGCGCTCGAACGCGCTGATGATCCTGGAGATCTGCGTCTCGTTCCTGGTGGTGTTCGTGGTGGCGACGATGGGGTTGTTCCTGTTGGACAACTACCGTGTCCCGCTCGGCTTCGAGTGGAAGGACGTTTGGAACGTGCGGATGGGTGTGGGGCGGAACGAGGCCAATGCCGGCGACGCCGCCGCGCAGCAGGCGACCCTGGCGCGGTTGTTCCAGGAGGTCCGGTCGCTGGAGCCGGTGGAGGCCGCGGCCGGCTCGTTCGTCGTCCCCTTCGATCAAGGCGGATGGGAGGGCTCGTACAGGGTCAAGGGCCGGAACGTCGACACGGGAGTCGACCGGGCGACGGTGGGATTCGACAAGGTCATGGGGCTCCGCCTGGTCGCCGGCCGCTGGTTCGAGGAGCCCGACGCGACGCAGTCCTGGGAGCCGGTGGTGATCGATCAGGATCTGGCGCGCGCGGTCTACGGCACCGCGGATCCGGTGGGGAAAGCCCTGTTCGATCCCAGGCCGGACGAGCGCCCGTTCCGCGTCGTCGGTGTGGTGAGCGATTTCCGCAAGGGTGGAGAGCTGCTGCCCAACGACAACTTCCTGTTCCGGTTCTCCTCGCTCGATCATCCGGAAGGGCAAGCGTTTCGCAACCTGCTGATCCGGGTGCGGCCGGGCACGCCGCCGGCGTTCGAGGAGGCGCTGGTCAAGCGCATGCAGGGGGTGGCGCCGGACTGGTCGTTCGAGGTACGGCCGCTGCCGCAGGTGCGGGCCACCGCCTTCCGCTTTTTCCTGACGCCGCTGATCGTGGCCGGCACGGTGGCCTTCTTCCTGCTGCTGATGGTCGGCCTCGGGCTGATCGGGGTGCTGTGGCAGAATCTCCTCCAGCGCACCCGCGAGATCGGTCTGCGCCGGGCCGCTGGGGCGTCGCGCGCCTCGGTCCACCGCCAGGTGCTGCTGGAACAGCTCGTGCTCACCAGCCTGGGCGTCCTCATCGGCACCCTGCTGGTGATCCAGGTCCCGATCCTTCATCTGATCGGCGTGCTGTCGAGCCAGGTCTTCACCGCCGGGCTGCTGGTCGCGATGGCGGCGATGTACCTGCTCTCCGTGCTCTGCGCCCTCTATCCCAGCTCGCTGGCGGCCAGGGTGCAGCCGGCCGAGGCGTTACGCTATGAGTGATCCATGATCCTGATCGTCGACGACGACCCGTCGGTCACCGCCTCCCTGAGCCTCCTCCTCAAGCGGCACGGCCACCCCGCGCGGGGGGCCCGGACGCCGGAGGAGGCCCTGGAGCTGCTGCGCGAGCAGGATTTCGAGCTCGTGCTCCAGGACATGAACTTCTCCCGCGCCACCTCGGGGGAGGAGGGGCTGGAGTTGCTGGCGGGCATCCGGCGGCTGCGCCCGCGGCTGCCGGTGATCCTGATCACCGCCTGGGGCTCGATCGAGCTGGCGGTCGAGGGGATGAAGGCGGGTGCGGCGGACTTCATCACCAAGCCGTGGTCGAACGCCCAACTCCTGCAGGCGGTGGAGACCGCGCTGTCGCTGGCCCGGCAGGGGGACGGCAAGGGGGCGCCGGCGAGCCGCGAGGAGCTCGACCGGCGCTTCGACTTCCGCGGACTGATCGGCGCCGAGCCCCGCTTCCTCAAGATCCTGGAGCTGATCGGCCGCGTGGCGCCCACCGACGCCTCGGTGCTGATCACCGGCGAGAGCGGCACCGGCAAGGAGCTGGTGGCCGAGGCGATCCACCGCAACAGCCGGCGCAAGGAGGGGCCGTTCGTCAAGGTGAACCTGGGCGGGATCTCCTCCACCCTCTTCGAGAGCGAGATGTTCGGCCACGTCAAGGGGGCCTTCACCGACGCCCGGGCCGACCGCAAGGGGCGCTTCGAGATGGCCGACCGGGGGACGATCTTCCTCGACGAGATCGGCGAGATCGATCCCTCGGCCCAGGTGAAGCTGCTGCGCGTGCTCCAGGACCGCTCCTACGAGGTGCTGGGCTCGAGCGTCACCCGCACCGTGGACGTGCGGGTGGTCGCGGCCACCAACCGCGACCTCGCCGAGCTGGTGGAGCGGGGGCAGTTCCGCGAGGACCTCCTGTACCGGCTGAACCTGATCGCCATGCGGCTGCCGGCTCTGCGCGAGCGTCGCGGGGACGTCCCGCTACTGGCCCGCTGCTTCCTCGACCTCTCGGCCCGCGCCTACCGCCGGCCGCCGGTCGCGCTTACCGACCGCGCCGTCGCCTGGCTCCAGGACCAGCCCTGGCCGGGCAACATCCGCCAGCTCAAGCAGACGCTGGAGCGGGCCGTGCTGGTGATCGACGGCGACCGTCTCGACGTGGGGGACCTCGTGGCCCTCTCCGGCCTGGAGGAGCGGGAGGCGCGCGGCGGCACGGCGCTGCCGAGCCCCGGCACCATGACGCTCGACGAGATGGAGAAGGCGATGATCGTCAAGTGCATGCGCCACTACGAGGGGAACGTCACCCGGGTGGCCGAGGCGCTGGGGCTCTCGCGGGCGGCGCTCTACCGGCGGTTCGAGAAATACGGGCTGGAATTCTCCTGAAACAATGTTTGGACGCTTCAAACATTGTTTTTTGGTTCCAAACATTGTTTTTTTCCACCAAACATTGTTTGGAGCCATAGAACAATGTTTGAGGCGTCCAAACATTGTTTTTTCGGTTTTTCCATTGTTTGACGGCGAAAAACATTGTTCAAAGGAAGAAATCTCTCCCCGATGAGCCTGCGCGCCAAGATCATCGCCTATCTGGTCCTGATTCACGGGGTCCTGGCGGCGATCTCCGTCTTCGTCCTGCGCGAGGACCGGATCTGGCTCCTGGCGGTGGAAGGGCTGTTCGTGCTCTCGATCGTCCTGGGGGTGATGCTGGTGCGGGCCTTCTTCGTGCCGCTCGACCTCATCCGCACCGGGGCGGAGCTGATCGGCGAGCGCGACTTCACCTCCCAGTTCCGCGAGGTGGGGCAGCCGGAGAT
>QHVW01000806.1 GCA_003223675.1 Acidobacteriota bacterium | reverse complement strand
ACTGGAGCCCCCTCCCCTACGAGCTCCTCGGCCGGGTGGCCAACCGCATCGTCAACGAGGTCAAGGGGGTCAACCGCGTGGTTTATGACGTGACGAGCAAGCCTCCGGCGACGATCGAGTGGGAGTGAGCGCTGACCCCCACCTTGTCCAGGTTTTCGCAAGACTGTCTCTCCCCAACCCCTTCAGGGCACTCTTTGAGAGAAGTCCACAATGCGAGGGGCTCCGGTGATTGGAAAGATCGCCGGAGCAAGAGGAGGGTTTTATAATGATCTGTCCTGAATGTGGTCTTGATCATGAGGAGGGCTCGCCTTGTCTTGCAGGAGAGGAAGAGCCCACCCCGCAGTTGGAGTTCATTCCCCTGGCTGAGGTGGCGGATGCCGAAGC
>QHVW01000805.1:4573-6977 GCA_003223675.1 Acidobacteriota bacterium | reverse complement strand
GCCCTCCGGCTCGAGGACGATGGGATTCCCTGGTACATCCAGAGCGAGCCTCCGCTCGAGTCGGGTGAGCCCGTGGCGATGATCTACGTCGCGGAGAACCGCTTCCGGCGCGCCTGCCGCGCCCTCGAAGCCGTCCGGTTCGTCGGCGTCGATCAGAAATTCTGATCCCCTCTCACCTCTGCTCCTCTCC
Organism: Acidobacteriota bacterium; assembly: GCA_003223675.1. Lineage (GTDB taxonomy): Bacteria > Acidobacteriota > Thermoanaerobaculia > Multivoradales > UBA5704 > DATARR01. The sequence continues at coordinate 6,787 of QHVW01000805.1, read as the reverse complement.
CTGGTCGGGAGAAGAGGGCCGGGGTGATAAGGGTTTGGGAGGGCGGGAGGGGACGGGAGAGGGGCCGGGGTTGAGGGTCCGCAGCTCCACCCTCCCCAGCTTCTCCGGGTTCTTCTTCAGCTCCTTGACCAGCCGCAGCCCCAGCTTCCTCTGGAGGTCCCGGCGATCGGCGGGGGCGGTGACCTTGCTGGCGTCGATCCAGCCGCCGGCGATCATGCCGTGGCCTCCCCCCTTGCCGCGGTGGCCGATGATGCGGCGCATCAGCGCTCCGGCGTCCGCGCGCGTGTTGGTGGTGCGGATCGAGAGGTAGAGGCGGTCGCCGAAATAGCCGGTGACCAGCGACCAGGTCTTCCCCTCCATGCGCAGCAGCAGGTCGGCGATCTCCGGCACCATGTCCGGCTGGTCGATCGGGCCGAGATGGCTGAGGATCAGCGAATCGACCGCCTCCAGGTTCTCCAGGGCGTCGTGCAGATTGCCAAAGTAGTTGAGCGGCAGCCGCGGGCTCTGGATGTGGGCGAGCAGGCGGTGGTTGGCCTGGGGGAAGAAGAGGTCGTGGATCGCCTTGTCCGGCCCCGTGTGCTCGCGGGCGAAGTCGAGCGTCTCGGAGCGGATGGCGTAGACCAGCGCCGTGGCCAGCGCGTGCGTCGGCTGCACCCCCGCCACCAGCATGTACTCGGCCACGATGGTGGCGGTCGCCCCGTACTTCGGCCGCACGTCGAAGAACGGCCCGGTCTGGGTGTTGGCCCGGATCGGGTGATGGTCGATGACGACGTCCGGGATCACCCGTGAGGGGAGCTGGTTGTTGCCGCTCCGGGGTTGGGTGTCCACCAGGGCGAAGTGCTTGTACTTCTTGAGGCTGAGGTGGCGGATGTGGCTGAAAGGGAGGTGGAGCCCCTTGACCAGCTCCCGGTTCTCGGCGCGGCCGATGATGCCGCCGTAGGCCACCGTCACCGCCTGCTTCAGGGCCTGCCGGAGCACCCGTGCCAGGAGCTGGGCCGAGGCGAGCGCGTCCGGATCGGGGTTGTCGTGCGTGAGCACGAGCCAACGCCCCTTGTCCTTGCGCCGGACCAGCTCCTCCAGAGCGGCATAGCGCTCGCGGGATACCTCGGTGATCGTCATGGCTGGCCGCCGGTGGCGCCGTCTTCAGGTCTGCCGGCCCAGGATCTCGGCGAAATCCGCGCGCGCCGTCCGCAGGTCGGCCATGTCCTGGCCGGTCGCCGCGGCGCGGGCGATGAATTCGTCGAGGCGCGACAGGTCCTCGAAGACCTCGTAACGGCCGGTCAGCTCCTCGTCGCCGTGGTAACGGCGGATCCAGACGTACAGACGAGCCGGGCCATCCTCGTCCGCGGGGCTGAGGGAAGCTTCGTACTTCACGCGATCGTCGCTCGCCATGGATTCCTCTTCGGGAGGTAGTGTATCCGAACCCTCACCTCCCCGGCGGCCGTTCCAAGCTCCCGGCCTGATCGAAGTCGCACCTCCTCGCCCGCCCGGGGTTGAATCCCGGAAATCCGGTCCGGAGGGCACGTCGCCATGGAAGCCCCGTAGGGACGGCCGCCGGTAGCCCGGGATTTCAATCCCGGGCGGGCGAGGTGCTCGGACGCTTACCGGTTTGGAAACGCCGTGCCCGGCTTTCCGCCCGGGATTGAAATCCCGGGCTACCGGCGGCCGTCCCTACGGGGCTCCAGGGAGCCGTCCCAGTCTTCGAAGTCCTTGGGGTTGAAAGCAATGCCGTGCTTCTTGAGGAGGGTCATGTACTCGTTCTTGAAAGACACCTTCCGGTGATGCTCCTCCTGGTTGAGGATGTAGGCCCGCACTTCCGGCACCTTGGAGGCGCTCACCGAAAAAGCCCCATATCCCACCTGCCAGTGAAAGCCTCCGGGAGGGGCATCCTGCTGTTCGTTCATCCACTTCGAGGAGACTCCCTTCACTAGCTTCACCATCCGAGCCACCGAGATCGTCGTTCCCCACCCCGCCAGGAGATGGACGTGGTCGGGCATTCCACCTGCCACCAGCAAGGTACCGCCGTTGCTCCGTATGATCCCGCCCATGTAGTTGTAGAGCGAGTCCCGTACCTGCGCCGTGATCAACCGCATGCGGTTTTTCGTGCTGAACACGAGGTGATACTTGAGCTGCGTATACGTGTCGGGCATCTGCCTCTCCTCTGGAAGCCCCGTAGGGACGGCCGCTGGTAGCCCGGGATTTCAATCCCGGGCG
>QHVW01000805.1:0-4447 GCA_003223675.1 Acidobacteriota bacterium | reverse complement strand
GTAGGGACGGCCGCCGGTAGCCCGGGATTTCAATCCCGGGCGGGCGAGGTGCTCGGACGCTTACCGGTTGGAAACGCCGTGCCCGGCTTTCCGCCCGGGATTGAAATCCCGGGCTACCGGCGGCCGTCCCTACGGGGCTTCAGCGAGCTCGCCCAGTCTTTGATGTCTTTGCCTCTGGACGGAGGCCCACCCCATGCTATCCTTCCGCCCCGGCCCCTCCGGCCCTCCGACATGATCCGCGAGCTCTTCCACATCGGTTCCTTCTCGGTCAGCCCCTTCGGGGTGATGCTGGTCTGCGCCTTCCTCGCGAGCTATCTGCAGCTCCGCTGGGGGATGAAGACGCTCGGCATCGGCGACGAGGAGGACGCGAGCGCCCTGGTGTTCGCCGCCGGCGTGGGCGGCATCGTGGGCGCCAAGGTCTACTACGCCATCCTGTTCAAGGACTGGCACCTTCTGCTCGACCGCTCGGGGCTGGTCTGGTACGGCGGCTTCATCCTGGGGGCGATCGGGGTGCTCTGGACCATGCGCAGGCGCCGGCTGCCCGCCTGGCCGATGGCCGACGTCGCCGCGCCCGCTCTCGCCCTCGGCTATGGGATCGGCCGCATCGGCTGCTTCCTGGTGGGGGACGACTACGGCCGGCCCACCGATCTCCCCTGGGGGATCGCCTTCCCCGTGGGGCTCCCCGAGACCACCGCCGGCAACCTGCGCGACCTCTTTCATGTGAAGATCCCGGAGTCGATCCCGGACAGCACGCTGATGCGCGTCCATCCCACGCAGCTCTACGAGACCGCCATGGCGCTCGCCATCTGGGGGGTGGCGATGTGGATGTTCCGGCGCCGCCACCAGCCGGGCTCGATCGCGCTCGTGGTGCTGGCCCTGCTCGCCGTGGAGCGCTTCCTGGTCGAGATCCTGCGCGCCAAGGACGACCGCTTCTTCGGCCCCTTCACCCTGGCGCAGGTGATCAGCGTGGCCGTGCTCGTCCTCATCGGCATCATCGCCTGGCTGCGCCGCGGCCGCCTGGCGCCGCGGGAGGCATGACCCCGCCTCGCTTACTCACCATCGCCGGCTCCGACTCCGGCGGGGGGGCCGGCATCCAGGCCGACCTCAAGACCTTCGCCGCCCACGGCGCCTATGGGATGAGCGTGATCACCGCGCTCACGGCCCAGAACACCCGCGAGGTGCGGGCCGTCCACGAGGTCCCGCCGGAGATGGTGGCGGCCCAGATCGATGCCGTCCTGGAGGACATCGGGGTCGACGCGATCAAGATCGGCATGCTGGCGAGCGCCGGGATCGTCCGCGCCGTGGCGGACCGGCTGGGCTTCCATCTGAAGGGCAAGCAGGTGCCGATCGTCCTCGATCCGGTGATGATCGCCAAGAGCGGCGACCGGCTCCTGCGCGCGGACGCGATCGCGCCGTTCGTGAAGACTCTCCTGCCGCTCGCCACCCTGGTGACCCCGAACATCCCTGAATTGAACGCCCTGACGGGCTTAGCGGTCCGGAGCGAGGAGGAGCGCCTCTTCGCGGCTCGGATCCTGGCGGCGATCGGGCCGGCCGTGCTCGTCAAGGGAGGGCACGCCGAAGGGGAGGAGATCGTGGACCTGCTGACCGCCGGAGGGTTCGGGAAGGAGGCCCACCGCTTCGTCCATCCGCGGCTCCACACCCCCTCGACCCACGGCACCGGCTGCACCCTGTCGTCCGCCATCGCCGCCCGTCTGGGAGCGGGGGAGGAGCTGCCGCGCGCGGTCGCGGGAGCGATCGACTATTTGGCGGGAGCCCTCGCCGCCGCGTATCCTTTAGGGGCAGGGGACGGGCACGGCCCCGTGAATCACCTCTTCGAGCTGCGGCCCGTCCCCGCGAGAGCGAGAGAGGAAGACACCTGATGAACGAGATTCTCGACCTGATCGTGGTGGGCGCCGGCCCCACCGGCATCGCCATCGGCGCCGAGGCGCGCCGCCAGGGGCTCTCGGTCCTGCTGATCGACAAGGGCCCGCTGACCGCCGCCATCCAGGGCTATCCCACCTTCATGGAATTCTTCACCACCCGCGACCGCCTGGAGATCGCCAACGTGCCGTTCTCGATCCCGGACGTCAAGCCGACCCGCCGGCAGGCGCTCGCCTACTACCGCATGGTCGTGGAGCACTACGACATCCCCCTTGCCCTCTATGAGGAGGTCGTCGAGGTGCGCAAGGAGGGGGAGGAATTCGCCGTCCACGATTTCACCGTCCATACTCGGCGGATGCAGGGACCGCGTACCCTGCGCGCCCGTTCCGTGGCCCTCGCCACCGGCTACTTCTTCAACCCCCGCCGGCTGGGCGCGCCGGGCGAGGACCTCCCCTGGGTCTCCCACCGCTACAAGGAGCCCTATCCGCACTTCGGGCAGGACGTGGTGATCGTGGGCGCCGGCAACACCGCCGCCGAAGCGGCGCTCGACCTCTGGCGCAACAGCGTGCGGGTGACCCTGATCCATCGCGGGGCAGGCGTCAAGGCGGGGGTCAAATACTGGGTCAAGCCGGACATGGAGAACCGCATCGAGGAGGGGTCGATCCCGGCCCGCTTCAACACCGAGGTGCGGGCCTTCCTCCCCGAGGGGGCCGTCGAGCTGATGACCCCCAACGGCCCCGAGGTCCTGCCGGCCCAGGCCGCCTACGTGCTGATCGGCTATCAGCCGGACGCCGAATTCGAGCGGCGCTGCGGCGTCGAGGTCGATGCCGAGACGCTGATCCCGGCGCACGATCCCGAGACCTGCGAGTCGAACGTCCCCGGCCTCTACATCGCGGGGACCCTCCAGGCCGGCCGCTGGACCGACCGCATCTTCATCGAGAACTCCCGCGCCCACGGCCCGAAGATCGTGGCGCACCTGAAGAGCCGCCTGGCGGCGGTGCCGGCGATGCGGTAGAGTCGGGCCTCCAAAACCGTAGCTCCTTTCAACGCTGCGCGACCCGGCGGAGGATTCCTCATGGCGAGACGAGGCGGAGGTGGATTCAGGACGCAGGCTCCGAAGCAGGTGACGCTCATCATCGCGCTGATCCTCTGGCTGATCGGCCTCCTGGCGGGTCTCCACATCATTCACCTGCCCAGCAGCCTGCCTCCCACGACGGGCTTCTGGTCGCTGGTGATCGCCGGGCTCCTGCTGATCCTGGGCTCGCTGCTCGACGGCCTCTGACCTCAGGATCACGCCACGGCCGGGACGGGCAACCGCTCCACCGCGTTCCAGAGGTGCACGGCGTAGAAGAGCGGCGAGTGGTCGACCACGTCGTCGAACGGCTGGAGCGCGGCCCAGTCGAGCGGGTGGCGGAGCAGTTGCTGGAGCTTGGTCCGCAGATCGCCGGGGAGATCCTCGGGGCCTCCCCCCGGCGTGACCTTCCCGTCCCGCGAGATCTGGACCCGCTGTCCGATGGAGCGGTACAGGCCGATGAAGTCGAGAGCCGGGAGGAAGCCGGCCCGGCGCAGGCGGGGAGGGAGGTAGGTGCCGGCCACCGGCACCTTGGCGATGACGTCCTCTCCGTGCACGAAGCGGAACGTGGGCACCGCGTAGGCGGCCTGGAAATCCTCGTCGGCCAGGAGAGGCGCCCCGAAGGTGTAGACCGCTTGGGAGCCCGGCAGGCGGGCGGCGGCCAGTATCGCGAGCGCGCCGCCGAGGCTGTGCCCGGCGAGCCAGATCGGACGGCCGGGCCTCTCCTTCCGCAGAGGGGTGAGACACTCGACCAGATGCTCCCAGACCTCGCGCAGAGCCCGCCGGAAGCCGAAGTGTGCCCGCCCCTGGGACGGGGCGTCGGCCGCCACGAGGGCGATCCGGGCATCGGCCAGGAAATCCTCGGCCTGGTCGCCCAGGACGGTCAGGGAGTCGCGCCCCGGCACCATCACCTGGGTGCCACGGAAGACCACGATCACGACCGCTTTCGAATGGGCCACGTAGCACTGGGTGCTGAGGCCAGTGAGGGGCTGCTCGCCGAGCAGTTGGAACCCGGCCCCGGCGAACGTCTGCCGCGCGAATGGAGGACCGGCGTAGGCCAGGAGCGAGGCGTCCGCGAGCCACGAGGCGTTGACCGCATCGAGATCCGAGGCCGCGGGGCGGAACGGGTGCTCCTGGGCCCCTTCGAAATAGCGATAGACCCGCGGATCGAGCGCCGGCGGGAAGAGGTCGAGGAGATCGAGACGGGAAGGAATGGGCTTGAGCACGGTGCGCTCCTTCCAGGAAAAATAGCGGTGGGCGGATTCCAGTCTACTCCCGATCGTCCCGAGACGCCCATGGCTCCCGCCGCTGGTCCGGCCAGAGGTTACAATATGATTACAATCTCTCTCCCCAGACGGACCGTCCGCCCGCCGCCGCGGCGCGACCCATAGTAAGCATCTATCACAACCATCATGACAGGCTATCAATATCCAATCTTTTGATGAGCGGCTCGTTTCCCGCGGCAGCGAGCACCTTTCTCCAGTAGAGCCCAAC
>QHVW01000804.1 GCA_003223675.1 Acidobacteriota bacterium | reverse complement strand
CCGCCGGGCCGAGAACGTCCGCGCGGCGGCGTCCGCCATCTCGATCCGGTCGCCATCGCCTGGCCGGATGGCCGCGAGGTGGAGCAGTGGCTCTACGAGGAGGCCGTGCGGCTGCTGGAGGAGGACGGGGTCTTCCTCCCGGGCCTGGCGCGGGCGCTCGCCGAGCGGGCCCGCCCCATGCTGGAGACGGCCCGCGACATGGACTGGACGGCCGGCGCCGTGCCCGTGCTGGCGACGGAAGTCGAAGGGGAGCTCGACGTAGGAGACACCCCCGGCCCCCTGCGCCACGTGCTCTTCCAGGCGGACCGCGTCGACAAGGCGGGTGGCCTGGTGATCTGGACCGACTACAAGACGGGCAGGCCGATCGCCACGGCCCGCCGGCCGGAGTATCGCCGCCGCCAGTTCCTGGAGCGGGTGAAGAGGGGGGCCAACCTCCAGGCCGTGGCCTACCTGCTCGGCTCGGAGGGGGAGTCGAAGGGCCGCTATCTCTATCTCCGTCCCGGCCTCGACAACGGCGAGCGCGAGCTCGCGGTGACCAACGCGGACGAGGAGTTCATCCAGGCCTTCGCGGCGGCCTCGGAGGCGGTGCTCGCCGCCTGGGAATCGGGGAGCTTCTTCCCGCGCGTGGTCGAGCTCGACGGCCGCAAGGAGCCGGCCCGCTGCGGCTTCTGCTCCGTGGCCGAGGCCTGCCTGCGCAACGACTCCGGCGCCCGCCAGCGGCTGCACGAGTGGGCGGGGCAGGAGATCGAGGCGCTCGGGCCGGAGGAGGGGGCTCTGCTGCGGGTGTGGCGGCTGGGGGCGAAGCCGATGGACCCTCACCCCCTGGCCCCCTCTCCCGTCCCCTCCCGCCCTCCCGCCCCGGGCGAGGGGGAAGAAGAGGAGCCAAGACAAATACCGGATCGAGCAACGAACGTCCTCCGTTTTCCTCCCCTCTCCCGGGGAGGGAGGGCGGGAGGGGACGGGCATGGTGAGGGTTCGGGGGGCGAGCCCGCATGACCACCGATCTCCTCGCCGCCGACCGCGCCGCCCGCCGCGCCGCGCAGACCCGGTTCGACGTCCCTCTGGTGCTCCAGGCCGGGGCGGGGACGGGCAAGACCACCACCCTCATCGGCCGGCTGCTGGCCTGGACGCTGGGGGAGGGTTGGGATCGCGCCACCCGGAGGCTCGCCGAGCGGGCGTCCGGGAAACCGCGCGAGGAGGGGCCGGACCGCGTCGCCGCCGAGGTGCTGGGGCGGATGGTGGCGATCACCTTCACCGAGGCGGCGGCGGCGGAGATGGCGGGCCGGGCGGCGCGCGAGCTGGCGTCCCTCGCTTCAGGTGGAGAGGCTCCGGACTGGCTCGAAGCCTCCATCCTGCCGCCTACCCCTGAGCGGGCGAGGCGGGCGCGGGCCCTCCTCGGCACGCTCGACCATCTGGCGGTGCGCACCATCCACGCCTTCTGCCGCGGGCTCCTCGCCGACTATCCGCTGGAGGCGCGGGTGCACCCCGATCTCACCGTCGACGCCGACGGCCGGCTCCTGGAGGAGGTGGTGCGCGAGACCGTCGAGGACGCCCTGCGCGACGGCTACGGCGATCCCGGCGATCCCCACCTGCTGGCGCTGGCCATCCTCGGCTTCGGGCCCCCGGAGATCGTCGAGGCCCTGGGCTCCCTGCTCCAGGGGGGGATCCCCGCCGCCATCCTCTCTGAAGATCCGTTCCGCCCCGAGGCCCTGGCCGACTTCCGCCGCCGTCTCCACCAGGCGTGCGGGGTAATTCACGGCCTGATCGCCCCCCGTCTGGCGAGGGCCCGGCGGCCTTCCAACGCCAGGAAGATCGCCGACGCGGCCGCCACCCTGCTCCTCAAGCTGGAGGGGGAGGCCACGGTCCAGGATCTCAAAGAGGCCTGCGTCGACCTCTTCCCGGGGAACCTCGTCGATCACCTCAAGACCTGGCGCCGCAAGCTCGGAGATACCGAAGCCGCTCTCCTCGGCGACGTCCAAGAGGAGCTGAGCGCCGCGGCGGGCGCCTTCGTGCAGCTCGTCGAGCACCTCCTCCGCTTCGATCCCGAGCTCCTGGAGCACGGCCGCCGGGCGCTCACCCCCCTGCTCGGCCGCATCGAGCGCGAGCTCCGCTCCCAAGGGATCGCCACCTTCGACTTCCTCCTCGCCGGCGCCGAGTCGCTGCTGGCCCAGCACCCCGAGGTGCGGCGGCAGGTGCGGCGGCGGATCGACCAGCTCCTGGTCGACGAGTTCCAGGACACCGACCGCGTCCAGTGCGAGCTGCTGCGCTGGATCGCCCTCGACGGCCCCGTGGAGGAGCGGCCGGGGCTCTTCCTGGTGGGCGATCCCAAACAGTCGATCTACGGCTGGCGCAACGCGGACCTGAAAGCCTATGACGGCTTCGTGGCCCTGGTGCGGGAGGCCGGGGGGGAGGTGATGTCCCTGGCCCTCAACTTCCGCTCCGTGCCGGTGATCCTGGAGGAGGTGGCCCGGGTGGTCGAGCCGGTGATGACGCCCCGGCTGGGGGTCCAGCCCCCCTTCGAGCCCCTCCTCCCTTCGCGGGACGCCCACGGCTTCCGGCGCAGCAGCTCCCAGGCGACTTGGGAGCCGGTCGAGCACTGGGTCTCCTGGAAGCGCGAGGAGGCCTGGAAGACGCCGGCCGTGGAGGCGACCGAGATCGAGGCGGTCTTCCTGGCCGAGGACATCCGCGAGCTCCACGAGCGGCACGGGGTGGCCTGGAGCGAGATCGCCGTCCTGCTGCGCGGCATCGGCGATCTCGACCTCTACTTGGAGGCCTTCCGCCGCGCCCGCGTCCCCTTCGCGGTGGGGCGCGACAAGCAATATTACCGCCGCCGCGAGGTCATCGAGGCCGCCGCCCTGGTGCGCTCGGTCCTCGATCCCGGGGATCACCTGGCGCTGCTCACCGTGCTCCGCTCCTCCTCGGTGGGAGTGCCCGACGCGGCCCTGATCCCCCTCTGGAACCGGCAATTCCCTCGCCTGATGACCGAGCTGCGCTCGCCCGCGCCCAATGCTCTCGCGGCCCTGCGCAAGGCGATCGAGGAGGCCGCCCGCGCCGTGCCCCGGGACGTGCCGGGCATCGACCGCGTCCGCGGCTGGGACCGCAACCTCCTGGCCGCCGTCGAAAACCTGGCGGTGCTCCGCCACTGCTTCGAGACCGCGCCGGCGGACGTCTTCCTGGAGCGCCTGCGCCGGCTCACCCTGATCGAGGCCACCGAGTCGGCCCGCTATCTCGGCCCCTACCGGCTGGCCAACCTGGAGCGCTTCTTCCGCCAGGTGCTGACCGCCATGGAAGAGAGCGGCGGCGACGCCACGGCCATCCTGCGCGTCCTGCGCCGCAGCGTGGCCGAGTCGCGCGAGGCCGAGGAGGGGCGCCCCAAGGACG
>QHVW01001079.1 GCA_003223675.1 Acidobacteriota bacterium | reverse complement strand
CTCCAGCTTGTCGCGGGGAAAAAAGCCCAGCTCATCGATCGGCACGTAGCCGGGCTGGCTCTCCGGCTTCTGGGCCCAGCCGGCGGCGGCCAGGCAGCAGAGAACGATGGTGAGGATGAGCGGTTTACGCATCTTCAAAGCTCCTTCCGCGGCTCCGCGCCGTCGGCGGTGCCGAGCGACCGGGAGACGCTGCGCGCGACCGGGGCCACCAGCCGCTTCTCGAGGACCTCGTCGCGGACGTCGAGGCCCGCCTTGCGGGTCACCTTGCCGAAATAGGCCAGCGCGAGACGCGCCTCCCGGGTGGCCT
>QHVW01001078.1 GCA_003223675.1 Acidobacteriota bacterium | reverse complement strand
GGTCGAGCGCCTCCTCACAAGGCAGGGCGTCATGGGGTCTATTCATGGGGCACATCCTCTTTCATGAGCTCCCGGAGCCGCTTCCGGCCGCGATGGAGATGGACGCGGACGGTGACCTCCGGGATGCCGAGGGTCTCGCCGATCTCCCGGTGGGGGAGACCCTGGACCTCGCGCAGGATGACGACGCTCTTGTAGGGCTCGCCGATCTCGGCCAGGGCCACCAGCAGCCGCCGGCGGAAATCCGTGGCCTCGGCCCGCGACTGCGGATCGGGCTCGGCACTGGCCACCTCCTCCTCCGCCTCGTCGTCGAAACCCGGCGCCAGCCCCGCCGCCGACTCGCTCCGCCGCTTGCGCAGCAGGTCGTAGCAGGCGTTGCGGGTGACCCGCAGCAGCCAGGAGCCGAGGCGCTCCTCGTCCACCCCCTGGCGATGGCGCCAGAGCCGGAGCAGCACCTCCTGGGTCACGTCCTCGGCCTCCTCCCGGCTGGAGAGCAGGTAGCGGGCGAAGGAGTAGACCCGGCGTCGATAGCGCTGCGCGGTGTCCTCGAAAGCCGTCAACATCCAATGGAGAAGACGGATGGGCGGCCGGAACGTTTCAGGGCTTCGGATTACAATCCCCCGTGCGCCGCCGAATCCTCCTCACGGTCCTGCTCCCCGCCGCCGTTTTCGCCGTCGGGCCGTCCCTGGACCATGCCATCGCCCTGCACACGGCCGGGAGGCTGCCGGAGGCCCTGCGGGAGTATCGCGCCCTGGCCCGGTCCTCCGACCCCGTGGTGGCGGCCACGGCCCTGAGCAACGCCTGCGTCATCCAGAACGACCTCGGGGAGTATAAGGCGGCCCTCCCGGACTGCCGGCGGGCCCTGGAGGTCTGCCGGGCCCTGGGGGACCCGGGGACGCTCGCCCGCGCCCTCTGCCGGCCGCCTCCCGGGAGCTCGCGGCGGTGGGGCATCTCCTAGGTGGAAGGTCGGAGGTGCTCACTCGCGGCCAGGCGACCGAAAGGGCCTTCCGCGCGGCGGCCGGACGAGGGGCGCGGGTGGTCCACCTCGCCACCCACACCGTGATCGACGAACGGCCGGGCCGGGGGGCCGCCATCCTGCTCACTCCCGAGGCCGGAGACGACGGCCTTCTCTCCCCCGAGGAGATCGCCGAGGACGGCCGGGCGCTCGCCTCCCTGACCGGCTCCTTCCTGGCGGCGGGATCGCGCGGGGTGGTCGCCACCCTCTGGGACGTGAACGACGCCGCCACCGCCACCTTCATGGAGCAGTTTTATTGGCATCTCGGACGGGGGCTCACCCCCGCCGAGGCCCTGCGGGAGACCAAGCGGCGGCTGCGGGCCGATCCCCGCTGGAGCCGGCCGGCCCTCTGGGCGGGGTACGTGCTGATCGGGAATCCTCCCGCAGTGGCGGAGAGGCGGCATCCCTGGATCTGGATTCTCGGGGCGGCGCTGGCCGCCGTCGCCATCCTCATTGGATGGAGATGGGGTCGTTCTCCGAGGGGAAGGGTGGGACCACGCCCGAAAATGACGAGAGCGAGGGGATAGACGTCGGTTCTCCCGCGAGTAACCGATCGTCATTGCCCTTGTGGCGGCTCCCAGAGCTCAACTTTGTTGCCCTCTGGATCCATGACCCATCCGAATTTCCCGTACTCCGAGTCGTCGGTCTTCTCGAGGACGTCGCAACCTTCCTCGCGCAGCGCTTTGAGAAGTGCTGCCAGATCTTCGACGC
>QHVW01000803.1 GCA_003223675.1 Acidobacteriota bacterium | reverse complement strand
GTGAAGGTCCTCTCGTCCCGCCTCAATTCGCTGTCCAAGAAGGTCGACGAGGTCGTCGCGCGGCGCCAGGCGGCGACGGCGGGCGTCATCGAGATCGTCACCCCCGCAGGCGAGGCGGCGGCGATCGTGGTCCCTGAAACCCCAACCGCGGCCGCCCGCGCCAGGAAGGCGAGCGCGCCGCGCACCAAGAAAGCGACGAGGTAAGTACCATGGATACGAGCACCCAGACGGGCACCGAGAAGAACGTCCAGGACGAGATCAAGGAATCGGTCCATCGCATCTGGCTCGCCGGCCTCGGCGCACTGGCCGTGGCGGAGGAGGAGGGTGGCAAGGTGTTCAGCCGCCTGGTCGAGCGGGGCCGCGACGTGGAGTCGAAGGGCAAGGTCGAGGTCGACAAGATGAAGGCCGACGCCGAGCGCTTCAACGAGAAGGTCAAGGCGAAGGCCGAGAGCGCGTTCGAGACCTGGGGCGACAGATTCGACGAGAAGCTCACGGCCACCCTGCGCCGGCTGGGCGTTCCGACGCGCGAGGAGATCCGGAACCTGACGCAGAAGGTCGAGGAGCTCAACGCCAAGATCGAGCAGCTCAAGCCGCGCGTGACCCCGGCCGGTCCCACGGTCGTGACGCCGGAGACGGCGACCACGCCGACCGATCCGGGCACCATCATGGCCTAAGGAGAAGGTGATTCGGGTGGAGCAGACCACAGGAGACTCCGGCAACATGCAGGGCTCCCCCAGGATCGGACTGGCGCTCGCGGCGGGGGCTCCGGAGGGGGCGGTCTATGAGATCGGCGCCCTCCGGGCTCTCGACGAAGCGATCGACGGTCTCGATCTCAACGATCTGTTCATTTACGTCGGGGTGAGCGCCGGCGCCATCATCGGCGCCAACCTCGCCAACAACCTGACCACGGCCCAGATGTGCCGGGGGATCGTCTCGCACGAGCCGGGCGAGCACCCGTTCGTGCCGGAGACGTTCTTCACTCCCGCCTTCGACGAGCTGAAACGCGGCGGTAAAGCCGTGCCGCGTCTGCTCTTCGAGTCGGTCCGGAGATGGCTCACCAACCCCCGGGACATCACCCTGGTCGAGTCGTTGACCCGCTTGACCCAGGCCCTGCCGGTGGGAGTCTTCGACAACGAGCCGATCCGCGAATACGTGCACAAGGTCTTCAACGTGAAGGGGCGGACCGACGACTTCCGCCAGCTCGGCAAACGCCTGGTGGTGGTGGCTTCGGACCTCGATTCCGGCCAGGCGGTGCGCTTCGGCGAGCCGGGGCTGGACCACATCCCCATCTCGCTCGCCGTGGCCGCCAGCTCGGCGCTCCCCGGCCTCTATCCGCCGGTGGAGATCGAGGGGCGCCACTACGTCGACGGCGTCCTGCTCAAGACCATGCACACCTCGGTGGCCCTGGAGGCGGGGGCCGAGCTGGTGATCTGCGTCAATCCGATCGTCCCGATCGACACCCGGGGCACGGTCGAGGCGGGCCTGATGAGCCGCGGCAAGCTGTTCGATCACGGATTGCCGGCGGTGCTCTCGCAGACCTTCCGGACCCTCCTCCACTCACGCCTGGAGACCGGCATGGCCTCCTACGCCGCCAAGTTCAAGGACGCCGACGTGGTGCTCTTCAAGCCCCGTCCCGACGACTACGAGATGTTCTTCACCAACATCTTCAGCTTCTCGGAGCGGCGGGCTGTCTGCGAGTATTCCTACAACGCGGTGCGGCGCGACCTGCTGGAGCGCTACGACGAGCTGGCTCCGATCTTCGCCCGCCACGGCCTCACCCTGCGCAAGGACGTGCTGGAGGAGAAGCGGAACCTCTGGTTCGGCGTCTTCCGCGAGCGGCGGGAGCGGGCCCTCACGTCCACCAACCCGGTCGCCCGGCGGCTCGACGACGCCCTGGGGCGGCTGGAGCGGTTGCTGGACGGGGCTTCGTAGGGCCGGGCCCCGAGGTCATCCGACCGATCCGACGGATCCGACCGATCGGTCGGATGAGACCGATAACACTTTACGGCAGCGGCAGCCCGAACGCCGTCGCCAGGAACACCGCCATCTCCCCCCGCGTGATCGGCTGGTCGGGGCAGTAGCTCCCGCCGCCACAGCCGCTGGTGATGCCGTCCGCCGCGAGCTGCTCGATGAAACGGGCAGCCCAGTAATTGGCCGGCACGTCGCCGAAGCGGGTGCCCGTGGCCGGCGGCGGATTCTCGTGTCGGGCGACGGTGAGCAGCACCGCCATCTCGGCCCGCGTCAGCAGGTTGTCCGGGCAATAGAGGGGCGGATTGGCCGAGCAGCCGCCCACCACCCCCTCGCGGGCCAGCTCCTCGATCCAGGGGCCGGCCCAGTAGCCGGCCGGCACGTCGTCGAAGCGGGTGCCGGTGGCCGGCGGCGGCGCCGTGCCGCGGGCGGTGAGGACGAAGATGGCCATCTGGGCCCGGTTGACGAAGGCGCCCGGGCAGAAATCGCCGCCGCCACAGCCGCCGGTGACCCCGCTGGCGGCGAGCGATTCGACGAATCTCCAGGCCCAGAAGGTGGAGGGGACATCCGTGAAGGTGGGATCGAGGGCGAGGCGCGGGACGGTCCAGAGCTCGGCCCCGGTGGTGCCGTCGTCGGCCACGAAAAAGGCCTTGGAGGTGCCGATGGAGTAGCTCAAGGGGCCGGAGGAGGCAGAGCCCGGAGCGATGTCCTGAAGCATGAAGGTGCCGGCGTCGGTGCCGTCGCTCACCCAGGGCTCGGAGCCGTGGACGCCGTCGGTGGCGGTGAAGACCACGTGCCGGCCCACGGGTACGAGGCCGCTGGGAAGCGAGGAATCCACGCCCGGCAGGATGTCCTTGACCAGGTGAGTGCCGGCGGCGGTGCCGTCGCTCGTCCAGAGCTCGATGCCGTGGATGCCGTCGTCGGCGGTGAAGAACAGGCGGCCACCGGCGCTTGCGGAGTAGGGGGAGATCCCCGAGGACTGCGCGCCCGGCGCGATGTCCTGGAGCATGAAGGTTCCGGCGTCGGTGCCGTCGCTCACCCAGAGCTCGACGCCGTGGACGCCGTCGTTGGCGGTGAAGAGGACGCGGCTCCCGAGGGTGGCATGGAAGCTGATCCCTGAGGACCCGGCGCCGGGCAGGACGTCCTTGGCGAGGTGGGTTCCGGCATCGGTGCCGTCGCTCACCCAGAGCTCCTCGCCGTGGACGGGGTCGGTGAGGGTGAAGAACAGTTGGCTGCCGGCTGGGGTCAGCTTGTCCGGGCCCCGGCTGTACAAGGGCGCCTCGGGGAAGGTCCGCACCGGCACGGTCCCCGCGACGGTGCCGTCCGTCTTCCAGAGCATCCAATCGCCACTGGCGTCCCCGGAGGGGAAGAACAGCTCGTTCCCCACGGATGCGGTGGGGCCCTCGACCGGCGGGGAGGACTGGAGGAGGAACGTGCCGGGGCCGGTGCCGTCCGATCTCCAGACCTCGCCGGTGGTGTCCTCATACAGGATCACCGAGCCGGCCGCTCCCTTGAAATCCGGGTAGTCGGGGTAGTTGGTGCTGAAGAAGTTGGTGCCAGGCACGACCGACGTCCCCGCGGCCGTGCCGTCGGTCTTCCAGATGTCGTAGCTGTAGCCGTTGGGGTCGGGCTCCCGGATCAGGAAGAAGATCTGGTTGCCGGCCCGCTGTAAGGGGTTCCCCGCGGCTCCGGAGGCACCCAGGTCCGTGACGGAGCCGTCCTGGTCCAACCTCCAGGCCTCGCCGCCGATGGCAACGAGGAAATTGCCCAGATTGAAGGTCGGGAAAGGGGAAAGGCTGTTCGCGGGGAGGGAGACCGTCTGCGTGCCGGCGGCCGAGCCGTCCGTGTGCCAGATCTGGGCACCGGAGGGGCCGCCGTCGAAGAAGAGCCCGCCGCCGAGCGGGATCAGGAGGCTGTCGGTATGGAAAGCAGAATACATGGCGCTGAACGACGACGCCCGGACCGGCGCCTGCACCTGGACCGTGCCGGCCTGCGTGCCGTCGGTCTTCCAGAGCGGGCCTCCCGAGCCGTCTGACAAGCATTGATAGAAATAGAGCTCGCCATCGACTTCCTGGCTTGGCGGGGATACATAGCCGCAGTCGGTCGGGCCCAGCGCCTGGACCCGGACGGTGCCGGCCTGGGTGCCATCCGTCTTCCAGAGCTCCAACTGGGAGAATCCCGCTTCGGTCAGGACCATCGCCGAATTCCCCAGGCTGCCGATCGCAAAGGCATAGGAGAGATTCAGTGACTGGGTGCCGGCGGGGGTCCCGTCGCTCGTCATGAGCTCGTTTCTGATGCCGACGGTGAAGTACAGACGGTTGCCGGCGCGCGCCAGGACTGGGGCGACGATGG
>QHVW01000802.1 GCA_003223675.1 Acidobacteriota bacterium | reverse complement strand
CCTCTCGACGGGTATTCCGCGATCCGACTCCGTTTTGCGTCGCCGCTCGATCGGTCGACACGGAGTCAGAGCAGGCGATGCAAGCCTACCTGCAGGCGACGCAAAATAGGCTGATACGATGCAACAGAACGACACGACGCTGCGCCTTAACCATAGGCGTTGCAGCGTAGCCAGAGATGACGCATCGAAAGGACACGACGCTGCATCCTCTTTTTAGGCCGCATCAATTTCACCCAAGACATCCCACAGCGCCTCACCTTGACGCGGCGCCCTGGAAAGCGATGCGGCATTCCCATATTTGATGCGTAAAACATAGAATTAACGCAGGATGACGCACCGGCGACGCGATTTTCAGGTAGGTGATGCATCAATGATGGGCTTGGCGCGTAATATCGAAACCCTGCGTCATTTGCGGCCGAGACAATCCTGCGGAGCGGAAAATCGTCGAGATTTCTCGCAGATACGACGCAACGTAGCGAATGCGGGCCGCGCGGGCTGGACTCGGGGCTGCTTCTGGGATACTGTTGCAACTTCAAGGCGCAGTGACGCAACCGTGCCGGAGCTGATTCGCCGAGGGTGGGCTTGCCGCGACGCAGGGCGCAGCGAGGCGGCGGAGCCGGCGCGGTGTCAACGCAGAGGAGCGCGCGAATGAGCTCGGATCTCTCCATCGCTCAGGTGCTGACGGATCTGGAGGCGCAGGTCAAACAGCTCGAAGACCAGGAGGCCTTCCACGCCCAGCAGGAGGTCTTCCACCGGGAGCAGCGCGCCCTGCGGGCGGGCGAGCTGGCGAGGATCCGGGAACGCTACGAGACGTTCAAGGCCGCGGCGGCCGCCGCCGGAGAGGTCGTGCGCCGGGTGAAGGTGGAGGGCGCGGACGAGTCCGCCCCGCCGGTGACGATCAGCAAGATGATCGGCCGGATCCTCGACGCCAAGATGGCCGGCGAGAGGCTCACCCCGTCGTCCATCGCCCAGGAGGTCAACGAGACCTTCGCCAAGCGGCTGCGCCGGCCGGTCTCCAGCCGCACGGCCTCGGTGGCGCTGCGCCGGCTGGCCGACCTCGGCCGCCTCGCGCTCGTCCGCGAGGGCAAGGCCTTCCACGAGGCCCTCTACACCAAGCGGTGAGCGCAGGAGCAGACGTACGCAGCAGGCGGGAAACGCCTGCTGCGTCGATTGAAGCGGGTGTTACCGGCTCAGCCGTCCCGACGACAGCACTGGACCTGCTGGCCGTAGACCTGACCGACCATCTTCAGGTAGTCATCGATGCTCGGCAATTTCATCTTCGTCAGCCGAAGATTCACCTGGGCCTTCGATTCTTCCATCGGCAACACGAAGAGGTGGCCGTCGTGCTTGTCCTTGGCGACCTGCGTGCCATAGAGCTGTTTCCTGCCGAGCTCGAGTTGCAATGCGTCGTAGAGCACGGCGTAGGTTTGTCCTTCGCCGGAGTCCTTGAGATCGTGCTCGGCATAGGGAAGCAGGGTCATCATCAGCCGAAGGTCGTGCGTGTGCTTGGCCATGATGACGGCTTGCACCGACGTCTTGGCTCCGAAACGGGCGGAGTCGAGCCAGCCGACCTCTTTCAGGAGCCCGGTGAGGTATTCGAGGTTGTTCCGCTGGATCTCGGCGATCTGGTCCTTCGGCGGGCTCGGGCTCTTGAACAGAGCCTGCTCCGCATCGAACCGGTCCTTGATCTCTTTCTGGATGGCCTGGATTCGTTCGGGGGGGAGAGCTTTGGCGGCGCTGACCTTTCTTGTCGCCTTCCGGAGCGCTGCCGGTGGGCTCCAGCGTCAGGAGGCCCTTCTCGATCTTGAACGTCCAGGTCTCGCTCAACCCGTTGTTGCGCAGCACGAGGCGGTTGGGCACGCTCCGGGTCTCGCTCTGGATCAGACCCCGCACCGTCAGCTTGTCCCCGTCCCGCTGGATCGCGCGGTCAGTCTCGAAATTGAGCTGCCGCCCTCCTCCCACCTCTTCCCAGGCTCCGACCAGGGAGGCCGGCATCGCGACCTTGGGTTGGACCTTGGCGGCGAGGCTGCCGGCGCTCCAGACCAGCAGCAGCATGAAGAGGCCGAGGTGAAATCGGATTCTGCTCATCGTTCACCTCCGCGGTTTCAAATTGAGCTGTCGGACCCGATAAACGTAATATCGTAGCCGGGAGGGGGATCGGTCCGCGTTGCATCCACCGTCATGGGTGACTGGTCCTCGCCCCGGACCGCTCTCAGGTCTTCTGAGAGAACACGCGCCAGGATACGTCCCCGGGCGGCGTCCAGGGCTGTCTTCTTGCCCTCTTGAATGCCCTCTTTTGACTTCCTCATGGGTTTTCTCCTTTGCCGTCAACCGCGGCCGTTGCGACGCACCCTCCCTGGGACGAGCACCCACACGGCGGCCGGGCCGACGAGCGGAACGCTCTTGGATAGCACGGGAAGAAGGCGACTCACCACGCTAAAAGCTCCGATGCCTGTTCCCCCATACTGCCTCCCGAATAGGATCGCAAGGTATAACCTACTATGTTATTAAAAGACCTCTGGTTCGTCAAGTCCTTGAAACTGTATCAAGCTCGGGCCACCCGCCGCCGGTTGCGCGAAAGGTCCGCTCCGGCGGCCCCGGCCCCCTCCCAAACGGAGCGGTCCGGCGGCTGAACGTGGGTCTTCGTGCGCCACGCCAGGGCCCTCTGGACGGCGTCTTGGACCTCGGTGTAAGGGACTCGCGGGCGGTTTGCCGGCCAGACGAAGTCCGGCCGGCCTTGCGCCAGGAGCTCCGCGAAGGCATCGAGGAGAGGGAGGCCCGAGTAGCTCTCGACGAAGAGGAATTGCCCGCTCTCATTCACCTCGAGAAAGACGAAGTCTCCTTCGGGAGTCACTACGAAATCGAAGCAGCCGAAAACGAGGCCCAGGCGCGCGAGCACCTCGCGGCAACGGTCCGCAAGACTCTCGGGGATGTCGCAGGGCTCGATCTGGAGCTCATGGTAAGAGCGTCGCCAGTCGAGCCGGCCGCTCTCCGTCTGCTGCGAGAGCACCTTGGCGCCGAAGACGTGGTGACCGATCACCGTGATTCTCAGCTCATGATCCTTGGGCACGAGCTCCTGGTAGATGCCGGGAACGGCACGCAGCAACGGCTCTGACACCAAGGAATCTTCCGTCAGGCAGGCCGTATAGGGGGCCCAGTACGTTTTTTCGTCACGCCAGGAGACGGCGCGGAATGTCTTGTATACGATCCGGCCGCCGTGGCGAGAGATGAACTCACGGATTTCCCGCGGATCGTTGGTGAAGAGAGTCGCCGGTGTCGCCAGCCCCACGTCCATCGCGACGCTCTGCTGGACCGGCTTGCGGCCCGCGCGAGTGGCGGCATCGGGGTCGTTGACCCAGAAGGCCCCAGGAGCGATCAGATTGAACAGCGAACGGCGGAAGATTCCGCACTCGATATCGGCAAACTCACGGTCCGCCGGATGCAAACAACGGTCATTCAGGACATAACAGGGTCTGCGATACCAGACCGTATCGAAGCCGAGATCGGAAAGCTCCATCAAAGGTCCGCGGACCGCCACCCGGCGCTGCCCGCCTTCGAACAGGATCGTCTCCTCGGCTACGGTCGGAAAATCCGCCGTATGCCAGAGCGTGGCTCGTACACCCTTGCGGTCGAGCGCCTCCGCGACGGCGTAGGCGTGGGTGTCGCCGAGCTCGGTCAGGATCAGAACGTTGGGATCTTTTTTCATGGGGCACACATTGATTGCCGGATAGCCATAGATCACGACAGATTATGGCTATCCGGCACTCTTTACAATTAGGCGGAATCTCCGTCGCTGCCCCTGTAGGTGATGTCCAGCCCGTCGCCCGCGTCGGTCACGCCGGCCGTCAGCATGTTGGTTGTGGGCCCCGAGCCTCCGTAGACGCCGCGGAGATCTTCCGCGAGCGCACGGGCCAACACCCGGCCATCGAGCTGTGACAGATTGCAATTCCTCTTTTCTACGTGCTTCTTCCGCATGGATCTCCTCCTGAAGAAAGCCTGCCCACAATTGGGCACAGTTAATCGAACCGGCCTCCGGAGTCGACTAAAGACATATCCAGATATACGGCAGCGGAAAGAAAGTGTGACATAAAAATTTTATAAGCCCTTTCCAAGATCTGTCAAGTCATTTTTATCGCCGTCCGGGCAAACCTTGCCGTAGAAAAGGTCCCTGTGCAGGAATCTCCCCCGCTCTGCTTCCGTAAGATCCCGCTGCACGATCTTGCAGGCCATAGCCTGCAAAATTGCATAATGTAGATCAAAGAGGAGCAGGGATTGATCTGTCCCGGACACCAGGGAATCGTCCTCGGGGTGAAACGCAACGTTCAGGAGAGAGCCCTCCCCTTTCAGGCCGGTGCCGATTGCGGAGCGGCTCTTCACGTCCCAGAGGAGGACCGTCCCGTCGAGGCTGCTGGCCGCGATCCGATCTCCCTCGGGGCTGAAGGAAAGGTTGGTGACATACCCCTTGGCCCCTGTGAGCGGCGATCCCAGCAAGGGCTGGCGGCTTTTCATGCTCCACAGCCAGACGGTATTGTCCCCTCTCGATGAAGCCAGAATATCGCCCTTGGGGTTGAAGGCCAGGCTGGTGATGTTGAGGATGTTGAGATCGTCACCTTTCAGGGGTTTCCCCACGGGACGCCGGCTTTG
Organism: Acidobacteriota bacterium; assembly: GCA_003223675.1. Taxonomy (GTDB): domain Bacteria; phylum Acidobacteriota; class Thermoanaerobaculia; order Multivoradales; family UBA5704; genus DATARR01. The sequence goes on along the minus strand of QHVW01000802.1, from coordinate 1,541 downwards.
TACGTCCCAGAGTTGGATCTCACCCCTCAGGTTTCCGGTGGCGAGCAGCTTCCCGTGCGGATCGAGAGCGAGCGCCCCGAGACCAGGAATACGGTGCGCCAGCTCACCGAGGAATTGCCGGGTGTCAGTTCGCCAGAGACGGACGCGTCCGTCAGAGCCATTGCTTGCATCGTCACCGGCCGCCACGATTCGTTTATCCGAGCTCAGGGCGAGACTGCCGATCGGTATGGCATTGCTGTCGGTCGACCTCTCGAATTGCTGTGGAGCCTTCCGGAGATCCGTGGAATCCCAGAGCAGAATCCGGCCGTCCTCTCCACCCGCGGAGATCAGGCTCTGTCGCTGCAAGGCCAGAGCGGCGATCCTCCCCGTGTGAGCAGGAGCTTTTTCTCGGACCTGCTGGCTCACGGTGTCCCACTCCCAGAGGGTCCCGTCTTTGCCACCCGCGAAAAGAGTCTGGCCGTTCGGGCTGAACACCACGCTGTCGATTTCGCCCGTGACCCCGCGCGCTTTCGCGATGAATCGTGAGGGAGCCGCCAGGTTCCAGAGGACGACCGCCCCCTCGTCCCCTCCCGAGACCAGATGCCCATCCGCGCCGAAGGCCAGGGCCCAGATCGCCCTGCCCTGTCCGAGCAGGGTTTGGACGGGGTGCCTGTTGCTGGAGTCCCACTGCTCTTTTTCGACGTCCCAGAGATGGATCACATGGTCCCGTCCCGCGGACGCGAGACGCCTCCCATCTTGGCTGAAGGCGAGGCTCGTCACCATGTCGCCATGCGCTTCGCCAGGCTCTCCCAATGGCTCTCCGGTCGTGGAATTCCAGAGGCGCACCGTCCCGTCCTCTCCGGCTGAGGCCAGCACCTGGCTGCCTGCGCGCGGGCTGAAGGCCAAGGCGAGGATCTGATGAGCCTTGCCGTCTCTCGGAGCGGAGAACGAGCTGATTTTGGTGCCCAGAGCCGGGTTCCAGAGAGTAATCGTGTCGCCACTCGAGGAGGCGAGCACCCCGTCCCTCCGGAATGCCAGGCTGGAAACCCACGATGCATGGGATAGGGTCTTATCGCGGAGCCGGAGGGAAGGATAATCCCAGAGGTAGATCGACTTGCCCGAGATGGCCGCCAGAAGCGATCCGTCCGGGCTGAAGGCGAGGTTGCTCAACTTCAGATCTACCTTTTGGGGGGCCTGTAATCGCTGATGACTGCCGACCTGCCAGATCTGAATCGTCTGGTCGTCACCACAAGAAGCCAGAGTAGAGCGATCCTTGAACGCAAGCCCCAGGATGCGGCCACTATGCCCTACGAGCGGAGGATCCAGGCGCTTGCCGGTCGCTGCCTCCCAGAGAAAGATCTTGTCCCGGCCTGCCGTGGCAAACGTGCTGCCATCCGGGCTGTAGGCCACGGCGGTGACCAGGCCCTTGTGCCCCGGCAGAAACGCCTGCAGGCTCTGGCTCTCCTCGAGAAGGCCGAGCAGGCTGCTCCGGGCTTCCGCAGTGTCGTACGTCCTCTCCGCCTGCAGGGCCAGCAGCAGCGCGATGTCGCGAGGCCCCTCAT
>QHVW01000801.1 GCA_003223675.1 Acidobacteriota bacterium | reverse complement strand
AGCGATCCGGAGCTCCGCCGGCCGGTGCGGTTCCCCATCGGCGGCCAGCGGGTGCCGCCGCCGGGCGGTCAGGTGGCGGGCGGCGCGCTCGTGCTCCAGGTGTCCTCTCCCAACCGCGTGGCCGTGCTCGGCCTCGACCGCCCGACCGCCGCCGAGCGCCAAGGGGTCGCGGAGAAGGTCACGGTCTCCGGACAGCGGGAGATCCCGGTCGAGGAGATCCTCCGCCGCCTCCAGGCGTTCGAGGACGCCCAGAACCGGAAGCTGGAGCACTACAGCGCCGTCAACACGACCTCGCTGCGCTTCCAGGCGTCGGCCGGCACCCAGGCGATCGAGGCGACCCTCCAGGGGCCGTTCTTCTTCGATCCCAAGACCGGCTCCGACTGGGCCTGGGAGACGCTCTACGTCAACGGCGTCCGCTGGCGCGGCAAGACGCTCCCCGAGATCCCGCTGATCCAGCCGGAGAAGGCGGCGGCGCTGCCGCTGGAGATCCACTTCACCAAGGAGTACCGCTACCGCCTGCGCGGCTCGGACCAGATCGACGGCCGCGACGCCTGGGTGGTCGACTTCGCGCCGGCCGGCCCGGGGGAGAAGGGGAAGCTCTATCAGGGCTCGGTGTGGATCGACAAGCAGCTCTACTCGCGCCTGCGCACCCGCGCCGTGCAGGTGGGGCTCGAAGGGGAGGTGCTCTCGAACGAGGAGACGCTCCTCTACACCCCCGTCGACGCCAACGGCCAAGCCGCCCCGTGGTCGGCGCAGAGCTACATCCTGCCGCTGCGGCTCGTGGGCCAGCAGATCCTCTCAGTGGTCAACAACTCCACGGTGGTGGAGCGCGAGACGCGCCTGACCGACGTCCGGATCAACGCTCCCGGCTTCGCGGAGGCCCGCCAGAAGGTGAACGCCTCGGACGTGACCATGGTGCGCGACACGGCCAAGGGGCTGCGCTACCTGGTCAAGGACGAGCAGGGGGAGCGGGTGGTCAAGGAGGGGTTCAAGACCAGCAAGCTGTTCGGGGCCGGCGGCGTCTTCTACGACGACGCGCTGGACTATCCGCTGCCGCTCGCCGGCATCAACTATTTCTCCTTCGACTACAAGGGGACCGGCCAGCAGGTCAACCTCTTCTATGGCGGCGTGCTGCTCGTCGGCAACATCGCCCAGCCGCGCCTGTTCGGCAGCCGCTTCGACGCCGGGGCCCAGGTCTTCGCGATCGGCGTCCCCACCACCGACACCTTCTACCGCAACGGCAAGGAGATCAAGGACGAGGCGGTCAAGCAGCTCCCGGCCACCGTCAGCTTCAAGCTCGGCCATCCGATCGGTAACTTCATCAAGGTGGACGGCGAGTACGAGATCCTCTACTTCCACTACGGCACGGCGGACGACACGGCGAAGAGCTTCGTGGTGCCGACCAGCAACTTCACCCACTCGTTCTCGCTCTCCACGAGCTTCGCCCGCTCGGGCTACCAGCTCCAGGCCTCGGGGAGCTACAACCTGCGGTCGAGCTGGGACTTCTGGGGCCTGCCGGGGAATCCCGACTTCGACAAGACCAAGAAGGACTTCCTCCGCTGGGATGCCGCGGCGAGCAAGAACTGGTATCTCCCCCGGTTCCAGAAGGTCGGGCTCGAATTCGACTACGCCTCGGGGTCGGATCTCGACCGCTTCAGCAAGTACCAGTTCGGATTCTTCGGCGGCACCCGGGTCCACGGCTACCAGAGCAACAGCGTGCGGGCGACCGAGGTCTGGGCCGGCCACGCCTCCTACGGCTTCGAGATCGGCGAGGCGTTCCGCCTGGACGCGGTCGCCGACACCGCCATCGCCACGGACAAGCAGACCGGGCTCGACCACGAGCTCCTCGCCGGCGTGGGGATCGCGGGGACGTTCATCGGCCCTTGGCAGACGGTGGTGAACCTGGACGTGGGGACCCCCGTCGCGGGGCCGGACAAGGGGTTCGTGCTCTACCTGGTGTTCCTGAAGCTGTTCAAGTAGGGGCAATGCGCTCCATACCTCTTTGCCCTCGGGCGGGCCTGCCCTCCGAGGCCTCACCCCCTGGCCCCCTCTCCACTTCGTGGAGAGGGGGAACGTAGCTGAGCGATCTTGCCAAATCAGGAAGATTTCGATCTCTGGGCCCTCCCTCTCCACGCAGTGGAGAGGGACCGAGGGTGAGGCTTCGGAGGGCAGGCCGCCCAAGAGGGCACAGCGGTGTGAATTCACTCCTGGGAGGGCCGGCTCGTTTTGACCTTCTCTCGCAGCCCCCGATACCGCTCCAACCTCTCCTTCAGCTTCGCCTCGAACCCCTCCCCCTTGGGCTCGTAGAAACGGGTCCCCTGGAGGGATTCGGGGAGGCAGTCGATCCCACCCACCCCCTCCTCCGTGTGCGGAGCGTAGACGTACCCCGAGCCGTAGCCCACCTCCTTCATCAGGCGGGTGGGAGCGTTGCGGATCGCCTTCGGCACGGGATCGGCGGGGCGCTCCTCGACGGTCCGGCGGGCGGCCTTGTAGCCGTCGTAGAGGGCCACGCTCTTGGGGGCCAGCGCGAGATAGAGCACCGCCTGGGCCAGCGCCAGCTCCCCCTCGGGCGAGCCGAGACGATGGTAGGCGTCCCAGGCAGCCAGGGCCTGGGGGAGGGCCTGGGGGTCGGCGAGCCCCACGTCCTCGCTGGCGAAGCGGACCACCCGGCGGGCGACGTAGAGCGGGTCCTCGCCCGCCGCCAGCATGCGGGCCAGCCAGTAGATCGCCGCGTCCGGATCGCTCTCGCGCAGCGACTTGTGGAGGGCGGAGATCAGGTTGTAGTGCTCCTCCCCCGACTTGTCGTAGAGCAGCACCTTGCGCTGCGAGACCCGCCGCACCGTCTCCGCGTCGATCCTCCCCCCCTCGGAATCCGCCGCCGCCAGCTCCAGCAGGCTCAGCGCCCGGCGGGCATCCCCCGAGGCGAGCTGGGCCATCTCCTCCAGGGCGTCGTCGTCCGCCTCGACGCCGGACGCTCCCAGCCCCCGCTCGGGATCGGCGAGGGCCCGGCGCATCAGGCCCACCAGATCCTCGGGGCGGAGCGGCTCCAGCACCACCACCCGGCAGCGGGAGAGGAGCGCGCCGTTGAGCTCGAACGAAGGGTTCTCCGTGGTGGCCCCCACCAGCACCACGTCCCCGCTCTCGACGTAGGGGAGGAAGGCGTCCTGCTGGGCGCGGTTGAAGCGGTGGATCTCGTCCACGAAGAGGAGGGTGCGCCGCCCCTGGGCCTTGCGCAGCCGCACCGCCTCGGCCATCACCTCCTTGACCTCCTTGATCCCCGAGGTGACGGCCGAGAAGGGGACGAAGCGCGAGGAGGTTTCCGTGGCGATGATGCGGGCCAGGGTGGTCTTCCCCGTCCCCGGCGGCCCCCAGAAGATCAGTGAGGGGACGCGGTCCGCGGCGATGGCCCGGCGGAGGAAGCCTCCCTCCCCCACCACCTTCTCCTGGCCGACCACCTCGGACAGAGTGAGCGGGCGCATCCGCTCGGCCAGCGGCGCGGCGGCTTTGGACGTTTCTTCCCGTGACGGGCGGGGCGGCTCAGGCTCCTGGTCGTCGAAAAGCGAGCGCGGCATCAGGAGATCTTATCGATTTCCACCCGCGCGTCGTTGAAGCAGGCCCCCTTTCCGACGTCCGTGAGGGTATCGGGGGCGAGGGCGTTCGCCGTGGTGCCCGAGAGGGTGTTGTGACTCCACAACCCTTTCGGCAGATAGACGACTCCCGGCCGCAGGTCCGGATTGAGCCGCGCCGCCACCCGCACCTCTCCGTACCCGTTCCAGACCCGCACGGCGTCGCCGTTCACGATTCCCCGGTGACCCGCGTCCAGCGGATGGATCTCCACGGCGGCCGGTCCCTTTTCGAGCTGCCCCAGCGTCGAGTTGATCCGGCGGCTGGTGGCCGGCGAGATCAGCGCCAGCGGATGGCGGCCGTCCCCCGGGTCGTCCAGGAAGGTGTAGAGGCCGTGCTCGGACTCGCGGTCGAGCGCCTCGGGAACGAGATGGATCTTGCGGTCCGGCGTCTGAGGGAAGGTGTCCACGAATTGAATCGGCGCGCTGCCGAAGTCGGGCACGGCCACACCGTCCCGCGCGAGCTCGCCGCGGATACGCTCGAAGCGGCGGAGCAGCGTCCGGGAGAGCTCCTCCGCCGTGGACGGATCGCCGGGCCGCGCGAGGCCGAGCCGCGCGACGAGCGCGGCGAAGACCTCCGGATTGGAGC
>QHVW01000800.1 GCA_003223675.1 Acidobacteriota bacterium | reverse complement strand
GGGAAGAAGGTAGATCAACTCTTGATGAACATGCAAGGGAAGGTCAGCCAGGGCATTCCGATTGGCAATGATCTCTCTTTCCTCTTGGCTGAAGTCGTGTTGGCTCAGGTTGATAAGAAGTTGGGCGTACGTCCCGAGCAAGCTTATCGTTGGTTTGATGACTACGAGTTCGCCTGCCGTACTCGACAGGAGGCAGAGGAGATTCTTGTCAGACTCAACCGATGCTTAGACTCGTATCGGCTCAGAGTAAATCCGAAGAAAACGACGATTTTAGAACTTCCCGAGCCGGCGGGTGACGGATGGCAGGACGAGATTCGGGCACTAAGTGGCGCCGCATTCGGCAGCGCTGCGAGCATGGTCTCGTACTTCGATCATGCGTTTCGCTCAAGGAGTCGGCATCCTGACCACCCAGTTTTGCTCTACGCAATGGGGACGCTATTTAAGACCCGAAAGCCGCGTGCGGATGTCCGGAAAGTCGCGGAGAGTTGCATCACGCAGGCAATACTGTCAGAACCTGGATGTGCCCAAAAGGCGTTCGCGTTGCTCACGTTCTGGGAAATGAACGGTGTAGTGTTCGATCGCGACGTGCTCACAGTGACGATCGATAAGCTCATCCAAATGCATGACTCTAGAGGTGTGAGTTCTGATGTGGCGTGGGCGCTGGCATTCTGTATCCAGCACGGCATGAGATTAGGGCGAGACTCAGGACGAGCATTGGCCTACGTCGAAGAAGACGCTGTTGCCATCCTCGCACTGCATGCTAGCGCTCTAAATCTCCTGCCGGGGTTTACAACGAAGGTGTTAGTTAAGTTGCTGAAAGCCACCACAGGCGACGACGAGCATTGGCTGCTCCTTTACGAGGCAGTTCGCCAAGGTTTCCTGCCTACTGTACAGGGTGTAGTTATGGGGAATACTTTGCTTGCGGACTTGCTGGCTCGAGGCGTGTCGTTCTACCGCCGGACGATACCTGGCTACGCTCTAATAGTTCATCCCGGTGGCGCACCTGAGTGGGTCGTGGAGGCGTGGCTGAAAGCTGCGACGAACATAGAACCGGAGGACGAGACCGCTGCTCCTCCCCTGGTGAAGATGATCAGTGATGATGTGGAGACTCTTGAGAGGCGAGGAGAGACATTGAGTGATATCTTACGAGATTTGCTCGACAGCATGACCGACCACCAAACGACGCTGTTAGAGCCCTATGAGTAAGCGATCGGGCGTCGCCTAATCGTCCCCTGCACCCCAGAGAAACAGAGAAACAGGCGCCCTATTCGACGTAGATGCTCTCGATAAACGCCCATTCTCCACTTTCCCCTGCTCTCGCACCTCTCTCCGATATCCCCCTGACATTTCCATGGCTCAAATTCAGCCGGAATTGCCGACGCCAGCTTCCGGTATTCTCGCCCGAACAGCCCCACAAGGCACACCTCCGCCATCCGGCTCCTCCTCGGAGCGCCGAAGTCATGCTCCTATCAGCTCAAATGCGGGGAAACTCGCAGGCACGGTTCTTTAGAGGGGCTGGGTCCGTAAGGTCCCGGCCTACCTCTGGCAGAGGATATGGGCCTCGGTCGAATCGCCACCACGGACCGCCGGCACTTTGGCGCAGTGAGGCTGTCGATCCCGCTGGAGCTCCTCCCCACAGAACCGACCTCAGCCTGAACAGTGAAAGTCCTCCAACGCTCGCTCAGGCCGCGGGCTCAACGCTTTTGCGACTCTCGCGAAGGATCCTCTTTCAACGAGGCCTCCGCGTCGACGTAGTCCTCGATCGCCCGCTCGAAATTGGGATCGTTCTGGCGATATGCGCGCAAAGCTTCAAGGGTGACCTCGAGATCCATTTCGACCTCTCTGCTGCGTCTTGCGACGAAGTCCCGGACCGCCTCGTTGACGAGTTGGTTCTGTGGCCGGCCCAGTATCTTGCTCAGCCTGGAGAGGCCCGTCTGAACGACGGGATCGATCCTGAAGGTCGTGGCCTTTATCGACATGCTCATAGGTTAGCATCGTCGAGCAGTGATGTCAATTCCGCAGTTTGCCATCGCTCGGGAAGCGGCCTCGGGGGAACACCACGTCGCGGACTCCGGCCCGGAGCTTCTCTTGACGCTCGGCGCTCCGAGGCTTAGCGTTATGGGGGAGAGTTGCCATGGCGAAATCGACCTTGACCGTCAGATACCAGACGATCGTTCCCAAGGAGGTCCGGGAGAAGCTCGGCCTCAGAGCCGACGACGAGCTTCAATGGGAGGTTTCGGGCGACCATGCAGAGGTGAAGCCTTCCCGGAGGGGACGCGAGCGGAAGGTCCCGAAGCTCCCTCCCGGGGCCGGAGCTTTCGACAGCGGCCATACGGATACCGCCGATCGAGCCGAAGAGCTTCTTGACGAGCTCGGATTCGGCGAGGACCGCCCGTAGTGCCGATTCTCCTCGACACCGGGGTCCTATACGCCTACTACGACCGCCGGGACCTGTGGCATCGTGCTTCGCGAAAGCTCATCGAATCCGAGCTCGGTCAGCTCATCCTTCCCGCCCCTGTCATTCCCGAGGTCGATCACCTCCTTGGCAAGCGTCTTGGGCTGGAGGCTCAAGCCGTCTTCTACGAGGGGCTGACGGACGAAACCTTCACCGTCGCTGATGTCCCTCCAGAGAGTTATCCCAGGATTCTGGAGCTGAACCGGAAATACCGAGACCTGCGCCTCGGCTTCGTCGACGCAGCGGTCCTGGCTCTGGCAGAGGATATGGGCCTCGGTCGAATCGCCACCACGGACCGCCGGCACTTTGGCGCAGTGAGGCTGTCGATCCCGCTGGAGCTCCTCCCCACAGAACCGACCTCAGCCTGAACGGAGGTCGGAAAGGTTGACCTCCTATCAGGGCAGAGCACGAGGGCGACTGGCGTGAAGTACCGGTGCACAGTACTGGAGGGTAGGAAGGGCAGTTGTGTTGAAGAGGTAGTCGACTGCGTCCCAGGCGAACGATTCGCCACGGCTTTTCCTGAAGACACCTGGGGAATCAGCAAGATGTTGCGGGACTTTGTCGTGGACAGCATCCTCGTGCCGCAGGGGGATCACGAGACGGATGTGGTCATTGAAGCTTACTACGAGCCCATTGGATGGAAGATGCGAGCATTGAACGCCCTCCTTCTGCGGCGTCTCATGGCACGCAGGGCATTGCGCACCATGGAGGGCGTGAAGCGCCTGGCAGAAGCGACCGGGGGAGACGATGGCAAACACTGATTCTCGTGTAACGATCCACATGGCGGCGAGCCTCGACGGCTTCATCGCTCGCAAGGACGGGAGCGTCGACTGGCTCGAGACCTCAGACGAATTCGCAGGCGGGGACACCATGGACCCAGGCTTCGTCGAGGCGTTTCTCAAGACGATCGACTGCTACGTCATGGGATCGCGAACCTATGAGACCGCGTTGCTCCCTTTTCGTCCGGAATCGACGCCGCTGTCAGTGGCGAGGGTCCTTTCAGCGGCAAGCTCTACTTCTTCAAGGGTGACCAGTGCATCCGCTGCAACTGGGACCCATATAGTGTTGACGGCCCCAGCGCCGATATCTCCGATTGGAAAGAGTTTGCCGGGCTCATCGCAAGCGATCTCAGCGCCGCATGCAACGCTCCCGGACGCTCGTAGCGGGGTAGGGCTCAAAGCAGTCGCAACCGTCCGCGTGGAGCGGCCGAGCTCCGGAGGAATCGCCGGCCTTTCCGGGCCGCAGGCCCGGGCTGGCTCAGCTCTACTTTGTCAGATTCGGCGCCCTCGGTCGGTTGGCCCTCATCACCCCGGCCCTCTTCTCCCCGCCTCCCCCCCGACCTGACGGGAGAAGAGGGAGAAAACAGCCGAAGAATGTCTTGAAGCCCCTCTGTTCTGAAATAGGGAGGGTGCATGTAGGGGCGGCCCTGTGTGGCCGCCCTGGGTGGGTGGGGGCCAGCCGCGTCCCTGAGGCGCCGCCGGCCACGATACGCCGCGAAATCCGCCGTTCGGCGAATGGAGACTACGCCCCTCCGCCCATAGGCTTCAGACTGTATGGAAAGGCCGGGAGGTAACTGATCCGATGACATGTGCCAAGCGCCGCGAGAGGCGCGCTGGAATCGCGCTCGCCCTCTCGCTGTTGACCCTCATACCCTCCGTAGCCCGCGCCGAAGGGCCCGCGCCGCAGCCGCTGACGCTGCAGCAGGCGCTCCGCCGGGCGCTGGAGGCCAACGCGAGCACGGCCACGGTCCGCTCGCAGATCGCGGTCTCGGAGGCCCAGGTGCGCCAGCTCCGCTCGTCGGTGCTGCCGCACGTGGACCTCGACACCGCCGCCACCCGCAACAGCAACGAGGTTTCCTTCGACGTGAACGGCTTCCGGGCGACGATCCTGCCGCGCAACGACTGGAGCGCGCGGCTCAACTTCAGCCAGCCGATCTACGCCGGCAAGCGGGAGCTCATGGCCCTGCGCCAGAGCCGCCTGAACGTGAGCAGCGGCGAGGCCAACCTGCGCTCCACGGAGGACATGGTGCTGCTGTCGACCGCGTCCAACTATCTGGGGATCCTCCAGGGGGAGGCCCTGGTGGACGTGGAGCGGAAGAACCTCGAGCTCGCCGAGCAGCGTCTCAAGCAGGCGCAGGCCTTCTACGAGGCCGGCGAGCAGACGAAGGTGGACGTGCTGCGGTCCCAGACGGACCAGAAGGTGGCCGAGCGGGCGGTCACCGCGGCCGTGCAGAGCCGCGATCTCGCGACCAGCCGCCTGCGCCTCAACCTGGCGCTCGACGAGCCCGCGGGAGCCCCCATCCCGGTGGCATACCCGGATCTCAAGCTGCCGCCCCTGCCCTCCCCCGAGGTGCTGGTGGCGCAGGCGCAGGCGGCCCATCCGGCGGTGCAGCGGGCCGAGCTGACGCTGCAGATCGCCCAGCTCGAGACCTCCAAGCAGCGGGCCGCCCGCCTGCCCACCGTGCGCGCCGAAGGGGACGTGCTCCGCCAGCGGACGTCGTTCCCGGCGGACCAGACGGCGGCGCTGACCATCCGGCTGACCATGCCGATCTTCGACAGCGGTGAGATCTCCGCCAAGGTGGTGGTGGCCCAAGAGCAGCAGCGGCAGGCCGAGATCGCGCTGGCCGAGGTGAAACGGCAGGTGCGCGAGGACGTGCTGCAGTCGCTGCTCGACCTCGATACCGCCACCAAGGACCTCGCCTTGGCGAAAGAGCAGCTCGCCGCCGCCCAGGCCCAGTACAACCAGAGCTTCGAGCTCTACCGGGCCGAGGAGGCGACGGCGCTCGACCTCCAGGCCTCCGCGGCCACCCTAGCCTCGGCCAGCCGGGCGGTGGTGAACGGCACCGTGAGCCGCGCGCTGGCCGAGCTCAACGTCTGGTCCGCGGCCGGAGCCCTGAAGAAGACGATCCTCACCCAGGAGGGTGCGCAATGAACCGGAAGATCCTCGCGCTCGCCGCGGCCCTGACGCTCGCCGCCGCCTGCGCCGCCGATAAGAAGACGGCCGAAAAGCCGGCCGGGAAGCCTGTCGAAAAGCCCGCTCCGGCGCTGCCGGCCGACGTGGCGCAGCTCGCCCAGCCAGAGAAGCCGGCGGCGCCGGCGGACCCCGCCAAGCCCGCTCCCGCGGCCCCGGCGGCGGCCAGCCTGGCCAGCCTCCAGCCAACGGGCGAATTCGTCTCGCCGTCGCGCTCCGAGGTCTCGCCCAAGGAGCCCGGCCGGGTGGCGGCGGTGTACGCGGACGCCGGCTCGCGGGTGGGTCGCGGCCAGCCTCTGCTGACGCTGGAGACCGAATACTTCAAGATCGAGGTCCAGCGGGCCGAGGCCGACCTCGCGCGCGCCAAGGCCGCCGAGGCGGACGCCCGCCGCGATCTCGACCGCAAGAAGGGGCTGCTCGGCAACCAGTCGATCCCGCAGTCCACCTACGACCACTCGCAGGCCGCTCACGATCAGACCGTGGCCGCGGTGGCCTCGGCCGAGGCCGCGCTGGCGCTGGCGAAGCAGCACGTCGACGACGCCGTGCTCCGCTCACCGCTCACCGGCGTGATCTCCGAGCGCCGCACCGACGTGGGCCAGCGCCTGGGCGAGGCGGGCATCGCCTTCGTGATCGAGCAGACGGCGCCGCTCAAGCTCCGCTTCAGCCTCCCCGAGCGCTATCTCGGCGATGTGAAGACCGGGCAGACGGTGACCGCCCGCGTCGATCCGTATCCGGGCGAGACCTTCACCGGCCGCGTCAAGACGGTGGGGGGCGTGATCGATCCGCAGACGCGGACCTTCTTCGCCGAGGCCGAGTTCGCCAACGCGGACGGGCGTCTGCGTCCGGGCCTGTTCGCCCGCGTCGATCTTGGGGGAAAATAAACCATGCAAAAGCTAGCCGAGCTCTGCGTCCGCCGTCCCGTCTTCGCCACGGTGCTCGTCCTGGCGCTGGTGGTGGTGGGCTTCTTCGCCTACAACCAGCTCGGGGTGGACCGCTTCCCCAACGTCGAGTTCCCCTGGGTGATCGTGACCACCACCCTGCCGGGCGCCGCGCCCGAAGAGATGGAGACCGAGGTCACCGACAAGATCGAGGAGGCG
>QHVW01000799.1 GCA_003223675.1 Acidobacteriota bacterium | reverse complement strand
CTTTGGAATGTGGCTCTGTCGTGGATCTGGGATCGATAGCGATCGACCGCGTCCTGAATGTACTCCCCGGGCGACGGTGTGTGACCATGGCGGATCGGGAGGAAGAGGACGTACCCATGGCTCGTATAGAACTTTCCCAGATCGGGATGCGCGGTCGGCTCCCGCTCGCTGCCGTGATTCCAGACGACGGCGGGGAAGGGGCCCGGTCCCTGCGGCTTGTAGATCCAGCCGGACAGCGTCAGCCCGTTGCTCGGGAATTGGACCGGGATGGCCGTCTTGCGGAATTCCCTCAGCTCGGCCGTCAGCTCGTGCCGCGGCTTGACCGGCGTTACGGGCTGGTAGGAGCCGGCGGCTCCGGCAGGCTGCAGGCCGCCGGCCGAGATCAGGGCGAGCAACAACAGGATCGGGCGCATGGAGGCCTCCCGTCTCGGGTTCGAGGGTGAGAATACCAGAAGGGCGCCTGGCCTCCGCTTTGCAATCTACCCCAATCACCAGCCCCAGAAGGCAACAGGAAGGGAGGCGAAGACGATGCTCGTCCTGGGAAGGAGTCGATTCATGAAGGCGATGCCGGAAAATCTGACTGACCAAAATTGGCAGCCGGGTAACAAATTTTCTCCCCTCGACTATCTGAAGTACTGGTGCTACAAGGCGCTTCACACGGCTCTGGTAGGCCGGTCCGGCCCCTCGGCTCAACCGCTGCCGATTCCGGTCCGCCCCGAGGCGCGTAGCGCTCGGGTCGCCCGACGGTGAGCCGCTGCGGCCCCGTCCGGTTCGTCGGGATGGGGCCGCGCCTGCTCGATTCTGAATCGCCCTACCTCGCGGTCTCCGGCTCCGCTCCTGGAGGAGAGTGCCGTTCCGTCCGGGCGTGTTGACGCAGACACGGCACTGGCTTACGCTGTCCTGGCGTCTGGCCTCAAACAAGGTGATCCGATGCTTGCTAGAGCTCTGACAGCGATGTTCCTGGCGGCTGCCGTCAGCGCCAGCACCGCGGGTGGTGGGGATAAGGGGTCTGTGACGTCCCCCGATCTCGACGCCAAGGTCGCCGCGCTCGTCGAAGAGGCCCTGGTGGAAGAGACGGAAGCGCAGGCCTTTCAAAAGCTCGAGGCGCTGGGTTGCCCCGCGGTGCCGGCGATCGTAAAGCACCTGGACGACCGGCGAAAGCTGCCTGTCGCGTACATTCGGCTCCAGAACCACAGCGCTGATGCCTTTGAGGCGTTTCGGCAGTATGGCCCGAAAGTACTGACCGATGCCCTGGCGGCTATTCTGAATCAGGTAACCGGGCAACACTTTGGCTTCATTTACAACGGTGGCACCGAGGAGGAACGAGCCAAAGTCGTCAAGGGATGGCGTGAATTCGTGGCGAAGACGCCTCCGGAGAAGCTCTGTACCTCGTTCTAGCCGACCCTCGGAACCGCGCCCATGGACAGCTCAACCCATCAGCGGTGGCTTCCCATGGCAACGTTTTTTGCCATCGTGTACCCCGTCGTCGGCATCACCTTCGCCTTCGCGGCCTCCCAAGGGATGGTCGTCTTCTGGCGGCTGGCCGCATGGCTGGTCTGCGCCGCGGCGTTCGCGGTCCATCTCTGGTACGAGCATGCCCGGCTGCAGAGCCCGCCTTCTAGAGCGGCATTGCACGTCTCCCTGGCGGTCGCCCTGGGAGCCTTCCTTCTGGCTGTTTGGATCAACGTCCACGCGTACTGGAGCTCCGCGGGCCACCCGCGTCCCGTCGTTCTTCTGTCGCTCGTCCTGTTCCCGGTGATTACCGGAGTGCCTGCGTTTGTCGTCGCGCTGATTGTCGCCAGCCTCCTGGCCCGGAGGCGCGCTCCCTGAATACGTCGTGCCGCGGGTCGACGTCGAGCGGGAGCGGCAGGGCATGATGGCGCAGGGGGCTGATGAGCAGGAGGGCGGACATTACCAGGATGGCGCCCCCCAGGAATTCCGCCCACTGGCGGAGCTTCGGGCCGCGGCGGAGGATGCCGACGAGGCACCCTGCGATCATCAGGAAGTGACCTCCGGCTCCGACCAGAATGATCAGCAGGGCGGGATGGGCCAGATGCCCGGTGCGCATCGACGCCCGGAGAGCTTCGGCTCCCGCGGCGATGAACCCCGTCGCGAACAGGTTGGCGGCATTCCATGCGAGGGCGATCGTGAAGCCCGCGCCGAAACCCCAGGCGCTGTTTCGCCGGGCCAGCACGATCACGGCGACGTAGATCAGCGCCTGGAGGGTGTGGAGGAGCCAGAGGACCGGGTCGAGGAGCGCGGAGAGGGCCAGCGCGACGATGAACAGGCCGGCGCCGATCTGGATGGCGACGAGTGGCCAGCGCGAGGGCTCGCGGAGCGGTGTCATGGATCCTCTTACGGAGCTCGCGGGACCGCGGTTTTGTGGGCTCCGTGGTGGGCGTTTGAGAAGAGGGTTTGCGGCGTTTTCCGGCAGAGCCCGACCCAGGCTCCGCGCCCGGGCTCCAACTCGTGACGCGCGGCGTCGCACAGTGGCGGCCTTGTCATCCCCGCCGGTGCGAGGTATCCTGATGGCATGTCAACGCCCCGAGTCTATGTCGAGACTTCGATACCAAGTTTCTATCATACGACCCGGACAGGTGCGGCAGCAGTGGCAAGACGTGAATGGACAAGGCTATGGTGGTCCCTGGCCCGCGAGCGCTATACCCTCGTGACCAGCGATCCTGTTCTGGAAGAGCTCCGCAGGGGTGACTACCCAAGCAAGGAGGCCGCCCTCGAGCTGGCACAGGAGCTTCAGTTGCTGGAGATGGCACCTCCCATAGCCGAAATCGTTGAAGCTTATCTCCGACACCGGCTCATGCCTGAGGACCCCGCAGGAGATGCCCTTCACCTGGCGCTGGCCTCTTACCACAAGTGCGAGTTTTTGATAACATGGAACTGTCGGCACTTGGCGAACGCCAACAAGTACGGGCATATTCGCCGAGTAAACAATCTCCTTGGCTTGTATGTACCAGTGCTGGCGACACCCTTGGAGCTGCTAGGTGAGAATTATGAATGAAGAGCTTGAGTCAACATGGGTGGATGAAGGCGAAGAGGAGATCGCCCGGATTCGCGAGGTTCGTCACCAGATCTCGGAGGAATTCGGGCATGATCCCTATCGGCTGGTGGCCCACTACATGGAGCTGCAGAAGGCGCATCCGGAAAAGTTGATACCGGCCTCGGACTCAGAGCTCGCGGGTAAGCGCAGGGGCGAGTAGTAATCGCCCCCCGAGCGTTTGGGCGGGCCGGTTGAGTCACAGCAAGGCCGGCCCCCTCACTCCTCGAGCCGGTCGGCGCCGGTGATCCCCACGTCGGCGGTGTCCGGCGGCCTCATTCCAAAAGGGCTTCACAGGGATTGCTGTCGCTGCCGATGTTGTTCGCGCAGGCGAAGGACCAGGATAAGTCCATCTGCAGATATTTGCGCGTGGGCGCGTCGGCAACTGCCTCCCAGACCGCTGGAGATGGGACTGTGGTAGACTTTCTTCTGGAGGCCGGAGCATGCCCAAAGCAGTCGAAGTCGAGGCGTTATCGGATTATAGAATTTGGATCCGCTTCGATGACGGTATCGCTGGCGAAGTGGACTTGTCCCACCTTGCAGGTCGCGGTGT
>QHVW01000798.1 GCA_003223675.1 Acidobacteriota bacterium | reverse complement strand
CTCGGAGGCGATCCGCTCGGGGTTGGCCTCGCCCTGGATCAGCTCCGGGACGACTCTCCGTCCCAAGACCAGATTGACCAGGCTGACGTTGGGTAGACGGATCACCAGCCGTGCGAAGGCGTAGGTCCACCGCGCCAGGCGGTAGACCATGATCATCGGCGTCCCCAGCAGCCCGACCTCCAGGGTGGCCGTGCCCGAGGCGCAGAGCGCCAGATGGGAATCGGCCACGGCGGCGAAGCGGTCGTCCTCGACGATCTCGACCTGGACCCCGGCCAACTCGACCGCCTCGTCGATGAGCTCCAGAGGGACCGTCGGCGCCCTGATGATCCTCACCTCGACAGGGAGCTCCGCGGAGAGCCGCTTCACCGCCTCCAGGAGCGTGGGCAGCAGCGCCTCGACCTCGCTCGTCCGCGAGCCGGGCAGCAGGGCCACCCTATATGGCCCATCAAACGGGCCGGCGAACGACCCGTCCGCGGCGCCGTTGCGGTCCCAGGCCTGGGGGAGCACCGGCACCTCGTCCACCAGGGGATGGCCGACGTGGACCACGTCGACGTCGTGATCCTTATAGAAATCCACCTCGAACGGGAAGAGCACGAGCATGCGGTCGACCAGGCGGGAGATCGTCTTCACCCGCCCCCGGCGCCAGGCCCACACCTGCGGGCTGATGTAGTAGAGCACCTCCACGCCGCGACTTTTAAGCTCCTTGGCCAGGCGGAGGTTGAAGTCCGGGAAATCGATCAGCACGGCGACGCCCGGGCGCCGGCGGTCCACCTCGCGCAGGAGGTCGGCGAAGATCTCGCGGGCGCGGGGGAGGATCTTGAGCACCTCGGTGAGGCCGACGACCGAGATCTCGGAGCTGTGGGCGACCGGCTCCAGGCCGGCCTGCCGCATCTCGTCGCCGCCGAGCCCGAACGTCTTGACGTCGGGCATGCGGCGGCGGAGCTCCGAGATCAGCCGCGCGCCGTGGAGATCGCCGGAAGCCTCCCCGGCGACGACCAGCAGCTCGCGGGAGGATGTCCTCATAAAAGCGACGGCGGCCTCATGGGATGGGCGCCGGCGGGCCCGAGGGGAAGGGGTACATCAGCCAGGCCACCAGCAGGCCGCCTCCCACCATGCCGAGGAAGATCTGCAGGAAGAGCTTGATCTGCTCCTTGCGCTCGCGGCGCCAGAGGAGGGTGAAGAACAGGCCCACGATCAGGGCGTACAGCACCATCAGCAGGAAATGGCTCAGCACCGGCTCACTCCTTCTTGCCGCGGACGATGTCCCAGGCGTCGAGCACCAGCAACAGGTTCATCAGCCCTCCGGTGAGCAGGAAGGCGGTGCCGTACTCATATCCCGCCCCCGCGATGTTCCCCTGGTAGTGGAGAGCGTAGCGGAAGAGGAAATAGAGGAAGCCCATGCCCATCGAGGCCGCGGTCGCCAGCAGGGTGAGCGGCTGGCCCTGGACGGGCTGATAGAGGTTCCCTTCGAGGCGGCAGCCGACGAGGACCGCGACCAGGACCAGAGCGAAGAAGGCGAGGCCCCGCAGAGGCCGCTTGAGATAGACGTGGCCCAGCCCGGGAACCAACCAGGCCGAGAGCACCGCCACCGCCACGCTCGCCGGGCTTACCGGGGGCGCGGCCGGCCGCGGCGCGGAAGGGCTGCCGGATTCGGCCAATCAATCCTCCTCTCGGGCGAAGAGCGCCCGCAGGCGCTCCCGCGACTGGCGCAGATCCTCGGGGATCAACCGGACCTCCGCCAGGACGGTCATGAAATTCGTGTCTCCCGCCCAGCGCGGGACGAGATGGAAATGGAAATGTCCGGGCACCCCGGCGCCGGCCGGCGTGCCGAGGTTCATCCCCAGGTTGAACCCCTGGGGATTATAGGCCTTCGCCAGCACCCGCTGGCTCTTGAGCACCAGCGGCCAGAATTCGGCCTGCGCTTCAAGGCTGCTCTCCTGGGGAGAGGCCTGATGCTCGAGCGGAGCCACCATGAGATGGCCGTTCGAGTACGGATGGAGGTTGAGCATCACCAGGTGATGGCGGCCGCAGTGAAGCACCAGGCCGCCGGGATCGTCCGGATGGCGGCCGGCGTCGCAGAAGAAACAGCCGGAGCCGGCCGCCGGATTCGCGGTGATGTAGGCGTGCCTCCAGGGAGTGAAGAGCTGTTCCATCCGGGGCCGTCAACACTCGTCGTTGAGCAGCTCCCGCAGCTCCTTGCCCGGCTTGAAGTAGGGGATCCGCTTGGGCGGAACCTTCACCTTGTCGCCGGTCTTCGGATTGCGGCCGGTGCGGGCCCCGCGATGGCGGATGCGGAAGCTGCCGAAGCCGCGCAGCTCGATCTTCTCCCCATCCTTCAACGAATGGACGATGCTGTCGAACACCGTGTTGACGATGATCTCCGCGTGCTTCTTGGTGAGCTGCGTCGTGCGGGCGACCTCCTCGACCAATTCGGCCTTGGTCATCCCGTCCTTCAAGGGCTCCGTCATCTCCCACCCCTTTTGTCGACATGGCGACGGCGGGCGCCCTCCTGGGTCCGCCCGCCGTTTCCGGGTCCCACGACCTTTTACTCCACGTCTCCCTCGGACGACTCCTTGGCGGCCTCACGCTTCTTGCCGCGGCTCTCTTCCTCGCCTCCCCGGCTCTCCTGGTCGCGCGCCTGAAGCTCCGCGATCTCCTCCGCGGAAGGCTGCTCCACGCCCCGCATCGAGAGGCCGACCTTCTTCTCCTCCTCCTCGATGCGCAGGATGCGCGTGCGGACCCAGTCACCGACCTTGTAGTAGTCCTCCAGCTTGACGCCGGCGGGCACCTCGATCTCGCTGACGTGGGCGAGACCCTCGAGGCCGTTGTAGATGTCGATGAAGAGGCCGAAATCGGTCACGTTGACGACCTTGCCTTCGAGCACGTCGCCCGGCTTGTGCTGGTGGGCGAACTCCTCCCACTCGTTGGGCATGAACTCCTTGATCGACAGGGAGACCCGCTGGTTCTCGACGTCGATGTTGGTGATGCGCGCCTTGACCGTGTCCCCCTTCTTGAGCACCTCGCTCGGGTGCTTCACCCGCTTGGTCCAGCTCATGTCGGAGACGTGGATCAGGCCGTCGATGCCGTCGGTGATCTCGACGAAGGCGCCGAACTCGGTGAGATTCCGCACCTTCCCCTCGATCACGCTCCCCTCGGGATGGGTGTCCTCCAGCTCTTCCCAGGGGTTGCGCTCGGTCTGGCGCAGCGACAGGCTGATCCGCCGCTGGTCCATGTCGAGCTCGGAGACGATCGCCTCCACCTCGTCGCCCACCTCCAGGATCTTGGCGGGATTGACGACCTTCTTGGTCCACGACATCTCGCTGACGTGGATCAGGCCCTCGACCCCCTCCTCGATCTCGACGAAGGCGCCGTAGTCGACGATCGACACCACGCGGCCGTGGACGCGCGAGCCGATCGGGTACTTCTTGTCGACCAGCGTCCAGGGATCGTCGCTGCGCTGCTTGTAGCCGAGCGAGACGCGCTCGGTCTCGGGGTCGAACTTGAGGACCACCACCTCGACCTCGTCACCGACCGTGAAGTGCTCGGAGGGGTGGTTGACCCGGCCCCACGAGATGTCGGTGATGTGGAGCAGGCCGTCGATGCCGCCGAGGTCGATGAACACCCCGTAGTCGGTGATGTTCTTGACCACGCCGCGCAGCCGCGCCCCCTCCTCCAGCCGCTTGAGGGTCTCGGCCTTCTTCTTGACCAGCTCGGTCTCCAGCACGGCCTTGCGCGAGAGGACGATGTTGTTGCGCCGGCGGTCGAGGCTGATGACCTTGAACTCCAGCTCCTGGCCGCGCAGCGACTC
>QHVW01000797.1 GCA_003223675.1 Acidobacteriota bacterium | reverse complement strand
CGAGCTTCCCCCAGTTTGGTTTGCCGGCGGCCTTGAGGTGGTAGATCTCGGCCGGGAGCTTGGCCCGGCGGGAGATGTCGATCAGCTCGTCGATCCCTTCCAGCAGGCGGCCGCCTTCGCTGCGCATGTGGGAGATGTACATGCCGCCGTGCTTCGAGGCCTCCTCGCAGAGGGCCACCAGCTCGTCCGTGCCGGCGTAGAAGGCGGGAGCGTAGATGAGCGAGGAGCCCACGCCGAGCGCCCCTTCCTCCATGGCCTGATCGACCAGCTTGCGCATGCGCGCCAGCTCCTCAGGCGTCGGCGGGCGGTTGGCGTAGCCCACCTCGTGGATGCGCACGGTCGTGGCGCCCACGAAGGAGGCCACGTTGGGCGCGATGCCGCGCGCCGCGAGCTGGTCGAGGTACTCGCCGAGCGTGGTCCAGGTGACGGGGTATTTGACGTCCCCCTGCTGCTCGACGGTCTCCTTCTTCATGGCGTCGTTGAGGGGCCCCATGGAGCCCCCCTCGCCCATGACCTCCAGGGTGACTCCCTGGCGGAGATCGCTCTGGGCGCGGCCGTCGACCAGCAGCGACTCGGTGGCCCAGCTCAGCATGTTGACGAAGCCGGGGGAGACGGCGAGGCCGCGGGCGTCGACCTCCCGCTTCCCGCGGGCGTCCCCGAGATCGCCCACGGCCCCAACCGCGACAATCCGGTCGCCGTTCACCGCCACGTCCCCGACGTAGGGCTTGCCCCCGGAGCCGTCGTAGATCGTCCCGCCGCGCAGGATGAGGTCGTAGGTCTTGGGGCTCGCGGCGAGGGCCAGTCCTGAGATCAAGCCCGGGAGCAGGCAGAGCGCCAGGGCGCAGACGAGAGATCGCATCATACGGGGGGCCTCCTCGGAATCCGCCGATTCTACGTCACCAGGAGCCCGCGATCGGCTTCCATCCCTGTTTCCGGGGTCCGAACCGGAATTGCGCGTCGGGATCGCCCGAGGTCAACGAATTGCGCAGCCGGAAGACGGCCGACGCCGGATCGTAGACGCCGACGCCGTCCCGCCCGTCGCCGTCCCAGTCGCCGACCACCGGCAGGGAGCCGCGTCCCGGAGGGCCGAACACGAACCGCAAGGGCGGCTGGGTGACCTCGATTTCGCCGCCCAGCAGGAACTCCGAGGTCGCCGGATTGAAGACCCCGACGCCGTCGACCCCGTCGCCGTTCCAGTCGCCGGCGAGCGGAATCAGGGCCGGATTCACCGGGCCGAACGGGAAGGTGACGTCGAAGCCCGATCCGGAGAGCGAATTCTTCAGATAGAAGGTCCCGGTCGCCGGATCGTAGAGGCCCACCGTATCTTTGCCGGCGCCGGTCCAGTCGCCCGCGATCGGCAGCGCTTTCGTGGAGGGCGCGGCGACCTGGAGGATCACGTCGGAGCCTCCGCCCGGAGTCGAATTCTTGAGCCGGAAGGTCCCGGTCGCCTGGTCGTAGAGCCCCTCGGTGGTGCGGCCGTCGCCGTCCCAGTCGCCCGCGATGGGGATCCACCGGTTGTTGCGCGGACCGTAGCGAAGGACCGTGACGCTGCCATCCGCGGTATTGGCGGCCTTCAGTTGAAACTTGCCGCTTTGCGGGTCGTAGAGCCCCACGGTCTCGCGGGTGCCTCCCGGCCCGCTGCCCACGAGCCGGAAGAGCTGGCCGTTCAGGTTGGCCGCGTAGAGCTCGCCGGTCAGATCCTCGCCGAAGGTCGTGAGCAGAGAGACCTGCCCGGAGACGGTCCGCACCGTGAAGCCGTTCCCGGAGCGCGCCGCGGCCCAGATCACCCCCGAGCAGAGGTCGCCGAAGACGTAGGAGCCCCGGAGCTGTGGCGCGCCATGGCCGTGGTAGACGTAGCCCCCGGTCACCGCGCAGTGGGGGTTGTGGTCGTACTCCAGCACGGGCAGGGTGTAGGCGGTCGAGCCGCAGGCCGGAGTCGAGGTCGGGCAGGCGTCGCTGGCGTTGCAGAGGGTCCCCTCCATCACCTTCCAGCCATAGTTCTCGCCGCCGCGCGACGAAGCCGGCTGAAAGTCGATCTCCTCGCGCCGGTCCTGGCCCACGTCGCCGATCCAGAGGTCCCCGGTCTGGCGGTCGAAGGAGAAGCGCCAGGGGTTGCGCAGGCCGCTGGCCCAGACCTTGTCGAGCGGATCGCCCGCGCCGCGGAACGGGTTGGAGGCCGGGATTCCGTAATAAGGCGGGGTGGCGACGTTCTGATCGACGTCGATGCGCAGCATCTTGCCGAGCAGCGTGTCCGTCCGCTGGGCCCGGCAGGCGGGGTCATTGGCCGAGCCGCCGTCCCCCATGCCGATGTAGAGGTAGCCGTCCGGGCCGAACTGGAGCTGACCGCCGTTGTGATTCGAGAAGGGCTGCTCGATGGTCAGCAGGATGCGCGCGCTCGCCGGATCGGCCCGGTTGGGATCGGAGGCGGAGACCTGGTAGCGGGCGATGACCGTGTTGCCCTGGAGGTTCGTATAGTCGATGAAGAAGAAGCCGTTCTCGGCGTACCGGGGGTGGAACGCCGTCGAGAGCAGGCCCCGCTCGCCGTCAGTGGTGGTGAGGCTCTGGATGTCGAGGAACGGCTGCGGGCGCGGGCTGCCGTTCTCCAGGATGACGATGAGGCCCGTGCGGATGGTCAGGAAGAGCCGGCCGTCCCCGGCGTGGGTGATGCCCGTGACGGGCCCGAGGCTGCTCGCGATCTCCTGGAGGCTCACCCCCTGCACGGTGCCGGCAACGGGGAAGGGGGCGGCCTTGAGCCGTGCCCCGAGAAGGAGAGAGAGCGCCAGGAAGGCGGGGGCGAGGGTCGGATGAAGTCGGCGCATGGTGGAATCCTCCGCGGCAGATCTTACCGCGAGGGCCGACTCCGTGGACTGGAGCTATCCGTTCTCCAACAGGGCGTTCAGGCTCCGCTCCAACTGGGCGATCTGGCGTTTCGTATCCGGCGACGAGTCTCCCTTCCGCCGCAGGCTCTGGAGCTCCTCGAACAGGCGATCTCGGGTTTCGACGTCATAGTTCGGTGATCGGAGGACGGGCGGTTTCCGATCGAGGATCGCACCGGAGATCGGGAACCGCGGGGGAGATCCCTCCAACACTCCGAGCTCTTTCGCAGGGAGGGACCGCTCGAGCAGAGCCGCGATCTCCCGGGTCCGATCAGGTCCAAAGAAGGATTGGAATTCCCCTGGAGCGGCGCGGATCATCGCCAGAAGCGCCGTGGCGTCCGGTACGCCCAAGGCGCTGATCCGCTCTCTTTCTTCGGCTGTAAGTGGTAGCTCTTCCAATGATTTAGGATTCACATCGCATTCCTCTACCCGATAGAATACGCCTCCGTTCCCATTTTGGCAATGTAGGCATAAGGGATCGTTCCGTAGCCCGGGCCTAAGCTCGAGTTGGTTCCCCAGTTCGTGCCCCAACTGTTACGGAGGATGAACCGCCCACCACCCAATCCTAGATTGGGCAGATCCGTATACCCCACCAGACACATCGCATGACCACCGACCCGGATCTCGCCGGGAACCGGCATAGTGATATCCCCGGTAAAAGCTACCCAAGTGCTTCGATACCAGGAGTTGAATACCGGGATGGAAAAGGCTACGCATCTGCCGCCGGCTAACTCATTCTTGATGTCATCCACCGAGGTAGGGGAGAGCTGCTTCACGCTCGGCACTCGGAAGGTCAGCGCTTCCAATTGCGCTCCTCCGGGGGGCGGCCCCTGTCCCTCATTGCCGGAGATGGGGTTCGGCTGATACTGCCATGTGGTTTCCAAGCAGCAGCCATCCCGTTGAAGGAGAGGAACTGCAACCGCAAGCCAAGTACCCTCCTCGTTCGGGATGCCGTCGTTACGTTTACAATTCCAGTAGAGGAACTGTTCTGAAAGATCCTGAAAAGCCGCCTGCGTGTTCAACTGGTGCTCATACATCGCCAGAGCCGCATGGGCTACACAGGTGCCGCGGGTCCCCTGATTCCGTATGGGGGGCATCCCGGGAACCAGGCTTACGTTCGCCGGAGGT
>QHVW01000796.1 GCA_003223675.1 Acidobacteriota bacterium | reverse complement strand
GTAGTAGCCGTGCTCGGGGCCGAACAGGGCTCGCGGCGGTCCGGCCGGGCTCGCCGCGAGCGCTAGGTGGATCGGCCGCCCGTCGCGGGTGATCGAGGCGCCATGGGCCAGAATGCCGTAGCGCCGCCCGGCCAATCGCGAGAGATCGGTCAGAAGCCGGTCGAGGCCGGTCGCGACGCTCATCCGTCCCTCCGGAACACGCCCGTCCGGCCGCCGCTCTTGGCTTCCAGCCGCAGGTCGGTGATCACGGCCCCCTTCTCCAGCGCCTTGACCATGTCGTAGAGCGCCAGGGCGGCGGTGGAGCAGGCGACGAGGGCCTCCATCTCGGCGCCGGTGCGGGCGTTGACCACCACGTGGCTGCGGATCGCGACCCCCTCGGGGATCGGCTGGATGTCGACCTCCACCTGGTCGAGCGGGATCTGGTGCGCCAGCGGGATCAACTCCGAGGTGCGCTTGGCCCCCTGGATGCCGGCCAGGCGGGCGACCGCGAAGGCGTCCCCCTTGGGCAGGTTGGCCAGGCGGATCAAGGTCTGCGCGGAGAGCAGGACGCGGCAGGAGGCCTCGGCCACCCGGCGCGTGACGGGCTTCTCCGAGACGTCCACCATGTGGGCGTTCCCCTGGGGATCGAGATGGCTGAAGGAACCTTGTGAGCTCATCGAATCAACGTCTCCAACGAATCCGAACGCAAAGCCCCGGTATGCTAGCATCCCGCGATCCCATGCGATTGGCGATCATCGTGCCCACCCTGGACGAGGAGGACACGGTCCGCCGCCATCTGCCCGCGGCGCTCGCCGTGGCCGACGAGGTGATCGTCTCGGACGGCGGCAGCGCGGACGGCACCGTGGCGGTGGCGCGCGCGCTCGGCGCCCGCGTGATCGAGGGACCGGCCGGGCGCGGCGGCCAGCTCAACCGGGGAGCCGCGGCGGCCACCGCCGAAGTGCTCCTCTTCCTGCACGCGGACACCACGCTGCCGGAGCGCGGCGCCGAGCAGGTCCGCGAGGCCGTGGCGGCGGGCGCCCCCGGCGGCGCCTTCTATCTGCGCTTCGACGTCGACCATCCCATGCAGCGGCTGGGGGCGCGGCTGATCAACTGGCGCACGCGCCGGCTCCGCGTGCCGCTCGGCGATCAGGCGCAATTCGCCACCCGCGAGACGTTCGATCGCCTGGGCGGCTTCCGCGACTGGCCGATCCTGGAGGATCTCGACCTCGTCTTGCGCCTGCGCCGCCTCCCCGGCTTCACGCTGATCGCGGAGCCGGTGACCACCGGCGCCCGCCGCTTCGTCGAGCAGGGGGCGGTGCGCACGGTGGCCACCAACTGGCTGATCTGGATCCTGTTCCTGTGCGGGGTGTCGCCGCAGCGGCTGGCGCGGCTGTACAGGCAGATCCGGTAAAGGGGGCCCCAAGACACCGAAGCCCCCGGCGCGCCGGCGTACGCGCGGGGGCTTCGGGAGCTGCGGCTGGGCTCGGCTCTTACTTGCGGCCGCGCTTCTTGGTGTTGACCGCTTCCTTGAGGTCCTTGCCCGCCTTGAAGCGGACGGTCTTGCTGGCCTTGATGGTGATCGACTCGCCGGTGGCGGGGTTGCGCCCCTTGCGGGCTCCCCGCTCGGCGACCGCGAAGCTGCCGAGGCCCGGAATCTTGACCGACTCCCCAGCCTTCAGCGAGCTCGAAACTGCGTCGACGATCGATTCGAATGCTGCAACGGCCTGCCGCCGGGTGATCCCCTCGACGGAGTCCACAATGACATTCACCAGATCAGCCTTACCAGCCATCGCTCTCCTCCTGTAAGTCGTTTTTTTGAACGAAAGTGACTGGCGGAAACGATAAGCCAACGCGCGGGGGCTGTCAATACAGCATAAGGGCCCCGAAGCGCCTGAATTCAGGCTTTCGCGAGCACATGGACGGTGAAGCCGTCGTGGTCCCCGCCGGTGAGGATGCGCCAGGCTCCGGGGCCCGTAATCCCCGCCGCCACAGGGCTTTCGAGCAATCTCTCCAGGGGGAGGAGGGAAAGCTCCGGATGAGTTGCTAAAAAGCGTGCCAACACGTCCTCGTTCTCCTCGCGCTCCAGCGAGCAGGTGATGGCCACCAGCCGTCCGCCGGGCGCCACCAGCGGCGCGGCACCTTCGAGGAGCCGCAGCGCCTGGCGTGACAGGCGGCCGATCTCCCCCTCGCTGATCCGCCACTTGATCTCGGGGTGCCGGCGCAGGGTGCCCGTGCCCGTGCACGGCAGGTCGAGCACCACGCGGTCGAAGGGGCCGCGGAAGGGGAGGGCCCCGGCATCGGCCACGGCGAGCGGCAGCGCGCGCCGCAGCCGCCGCTGGTTGTCGCGCACCCGCACCGCGCGCGCCACGGCGACGTCGCCCATGGTGACGCGGACGGTCGGCTCCCAGGCGAGCAGCGAGAAGCTCTTGCCGCCGGGGGCCGCCGCGGCGTCGAGCACGGTCTCCTTGCGGCCCGGCGGCGGGATCAGGGCGGCGGCCTGGCTCGCCTCGTCCTGCACGTAGAAATCGCCGCGCTGGAAGGCCGCCGAGGCCAGGGGGTTGCCCCGCCGCACGATCAGGCCCAGGGGGGAGAGCGACGCCGGCTCGACCTCCATCCCCTCGTCGATCAGCGCTTCGGCGAGCAGCTCGCGGCCGCCGCGGTCGCGGAAGGCGAGCAGGTGCATCGGCTTCGGCTGATTATTGGCGTCGAGCAGGTCGAGCGTGCGCGCGGTGCCGAAGCGGTCGAGCCAGCGGGCGACCAGGAAGTCGGGATGGCTCTTCTCGATCGCCAACCGCCGCACGGGGTCGGGTTCGTTCACCGGCCAGTCCTCGGGCCGCGGCGCGCGGGCGATCCGGCGCAGCACGCCGTTGACGAAGCTGGCGCCGCCCCGGTGGGTGAGCTGGTGGGCCTGCTCCACCGCCTCGTGGACGGCGGCGTGCGCGGGCACACGGTCGAGGAAGAGGAGCTGGTAGGTGGCGATGCGCAGCGGCGAGCGCAGCACCTCCTCGATCTGCTCGAAGGAGCGGCTGCTGGCGGCGGTGATCACGTGATCGAGCCGGCGCAGCCAGCGCAGGGTGCCCATCACCAGCTCGCGCAGCAGCCCCTGATCGCGGTCGTCGAAGCGCGGCAGGGCGCTGTCGAGGAACGAATCGGCCGGCGCCATCGACGCCAGGGTCCGTTCGAGCACCCAGGCCGCGGCGGCGCGCACGTTGTCCTGGCGGGCGCTCATCCGGCGACTGCGGCCGGGGCCGGTCTGGGAAGTCGCTGGCGGCTCGAAGTGGCGTTTCGACATGTCGCTCGGGGCCGGTCAGGTGAAGCTCTCGCCGGCCCGCAGACGCTCTCCGTTGAGGAAGTCGGCCGCGCGCAAAGCCCGCTTTCCCGGGCGCTGGAGCTCGGCCAGGCCGAGCACGGTATCGCCGCCGCAGGAGACGGCGAGAAGACGGCCGCCGCGCGGGCCCATGATCGTCCCCGGCGCGCCTTCAGCGGGTTCTTCCAGCACCTCCGCCGCCGTGATCTTCACCGGCTCGCCGCGCAGCTCGGCGGTGAGCCCCGGCCAGGGGGTGTAGGCGCGCAGGCGGTCGAGGATCTCGCGCGCGGAGAGCCCCCAATCCATCCGGCCGCTCTCGCGGGTGAGGCGCGGCGCGTAGGTCACGCCTTCCGCGGGCTGCGGCCGCGGCGCGATCTCCCCTCGTTCCAGGAGATCGATCGTGCGCACCATCAGCCGGGCGCCCTTCTCCGCGAGCCGCTTCCCCAGCTCGCCCGCGGTCTCCACAGGACCGATCTCGACGCTCTCCTCCAGCAGGATGGGACCGGTGTCCATCCCCTCGTCCATCTTCATCGTGGTCACTCCCGTGCGGGCGTCTCCGGCGGCGAGGGCGGCCTGGATGGGCGAGGCGCCGCGCCAGCGCGGCAGCAGCGAGGCGTGGAGGTTGACGCAGCCGTGGCGGGGCAGGTCGAGCAGGGCGCGCGGGAAGATCTGGCCGAAGGCGACCACCACCGCGAGGTCGGGCGCCAGCGCCGCGGCTTCCTCCAGGAACCCGGGGGCGCGGACCAGACGCTGGCCGCGGCCCACCGGCCGGGCGGGCTGGGTGACCACGCGCACGGGGCTCCGCCCGGCCTCGACCAGAGCGGCGAGCGTCGGTACGGCGAGCTCTGGCGTGCCGAAGAAAAGGATGCGGTCGATCCCCGCCATGGCCGCGAAGGATAGCACCGGGAAAAAAACATGGCCTGAAAGCATGAACGCCCCATCCCGCGGGGGATGGGGCGTCGCGAGAAGGGGCGCGAAGCGGCTAGCCGCCGACGTTGTTGACTACGAAGCGCCGCCTGCCGAGGTAGGTGGTGGCGCCCAGGTTGTCGGTCACGATCGCGTCGAGGAAGTGCTCGCCGTTGTTGAGCTGCGTGGTGTCGAGCTGGAATTGCCAGCCGGGGGTGCTGACGCTCGGGAAGCCCGGGAAGTAGTAGGCCAGGTCGACGTCCGGCCGCGGCAAGCCGTAGGTGGCATTGCCCACCGGATGGCCGTCGACCAGGACCTGGACGCTCCGCACCCCGTTGAAGTCGAGCGCCCAGCCGCTCGCGTTGATCACCCCATGGTAGAGCAGGCCGTTCTGCGGCAGGTCGATGGTTCCCACCGAATCCTCGTTCGGCAGGTTCTGATCGCAGGCGAAGGTGACCGGGATCTCGGCAATGTCGCGGATCTGGCTGGCATGGTCGCCGGCGCGGATGGTCAGGATGTGTTGCCCCTGAGTGTAGCCCGACTCCGAATCGAGCAGGTTGCCGATGTCGAGCACGAAACGGAAACCGCTGTGAGGGCTGTCCTTGAGGCTCGGGTACAACCTCTCGACGTCCACCCGGCGAATGCCGTAACAGTTGGTCAGGCCCCCCTGGTTGGCCGAGAAGATGCAGGAGAGGTCGGAGTTGTAATCCACCGGATGGCGGGGGTGCTTCAAATCCAGGGGATCGGGATCGGGGTCGAACGCCACGGCACGGTCGATCAGCAGCTCGAGGTAGGCGACGCCGGTGTCGAAGTCGGTGAGACCGGCATCGAGCGCGTAACCGGAGACGACGGCGTAGCGGCGGTTCAGCGAGTAGATGTCGCAATTGCCGCGCAGCTCGGCCTGTGGCCTGGGGAACTCGATCTGGCCGAACGGCGCCAAGTCGTGCGTGACGTTGGTGAAGTTGATCACGCGGGGCTCCAGGAACGCCACCTCGCCGGCGCGGCTCTTCACTCGCACGGTCACGGTGTGCAGGCCGTTCAGGTAGTGGGTGGTGTCGAGCTGGACGCCGAAGCCGGGGGCCGCCGAGTCCGGATACCCGGGGAACCGCGCGGTCACGCCGGCGCGGGCGCGGCCGTAGTTGGCCCGGATGGCGACGAGGCCGTCCACCAGGACGTCCACCGCCAGAACGCCGTTGTCGTCCAGGGCCCAGCCCGTGAGCGACAGCAGGCCGGCGCCGGAGTTGCCGCCGCCCGCGATGCCGCCGAACGAGCCGAATGGGGGAGCGGCCCAGCCCGGAACCGCCGCCAACAGGGCCACCGCGATCAGGGACACAATGACGTAGCGCTTCATGCTCCTACCTCCTCCACGACCAGCTTCGTCAAACACCCGCTGTGTGAAACGTCGGGAACAGCCGAAAAACGCCGACCTTTAGGGGGTCACCCTTCAAGTAATACGTGAGCTTTCGCGGATTTTATTGGCTTTGGCCTTGGAAAGTCAATATTGGCTTTTCTCTATAGGGTGAGTCCTACGGCCTCCCGCCCGCCAGCCCTTCCAGATGCCCCTCGACCAGCCGGGGGAGGCTCCGGAGGTCGTAGCCCCCTTCGAGCAGAGCGAGCACCCGGCCGCCGCAGACCTCGGCGGCGAGGTCGCGTAGCCAGTCGCCCCAGGAGCGGAACCCCTCCTCGGTGACCCGCATGCCGCCCAGGGGATCGTGCTGCCAGGCGTCGAAGCCGGCCGAGAGGATCAGGACGTCCGGGGCGAAGCGGCGTAGGGCGGGGAGGACCTGCTCGCGGATCACCTCACCGTAGCGCTCGTCCCCGGTGCCGGCCGGGAGGGGGAGGTTGAGGGTGGCCCCCTCCCCCGCGCCGATCCCCCGCTCGTCCGCCGCGCCGGTGCCGGGGTAGAACGGGTACTGGTGGGTGCTGGCATAGAAGACGTCGGCGCGCTCCGCGAACAGGTGCTGGGTGCCGTTGCCGTGGTGGACGTCGAAGTCGAAGACCGCCACCCGGGAGACGCCGTGGCGGCGGCGCAGGTGCTCGGCGGCCACGGCGGCGTTGTTGAAGAAGCAGAAGCCCATGGCGATTCCCCGCTCGGCGTGATGCCCCGGGGGGCGCACCGCCGCGAAGGCCGTGCGCCCCGACTCTTCCGCCACCCAGTCCGCCGCCGCCAGCGTGGCCCCGACCGCGGCCCAGGCCGCCGCCCAGGTGCCGCCGGAGAGCGGATTGTCCGCCGAATCGAGCAGCGAATCCCCCCGCCGGGCGGCGCGCTCGAAGCGGGCCACGTAGGCCTCGTCGTGCAGAGCCGTCACCGCCGCGCGCGCCGCCTCGGGGGAGATCCCGCCGTCCCCGGCCAGCGGCCAGGCGCGCTCCCGCAGGTGGGCCAGCACCCCCGAGAGCCGGTCCGGCCGCTCGGGGTAGCCGGGAGGAGCCTGATGCTCGAGACAGGCCGGGTCGGTGAAGATGCGGATCATGGGCCGGGATGATAGCGCTTCAGCTCGTCCCCCACGAAGGCGCCACCAGCCTCCTCCTCACCCTGTGCACCAGGGAGTGGATGGTGATCGCGGCGAGCCTGCCCCCTTCGGCCCGCATGATCTCCTCATAGCTCCAGCCGTCGAGCAGGGCGCGGCGGAGGATGCGCAGGAAGCGGTCGCGGTCCTCCGGCCGGAGCCTGGGGTCGAGCAGCGAGCGGCAGCGGGAGAGCACGGCGAGCCGCCCCTCGCGCAACAGCATCTCGCGCTCGGGCGTGCGCTCGTCGACCACCCGGTCGGCGATCTCGCACAGGCGCCCAACCAGCGTAAACCGGTATCCATGCCCGCGCTTGACGGCCGCCCGCGCCCGCATCTCGTCCGCCACCACTCCCTGGGCGACGCGAGAGGGCCGCGAGACGCCGGCCAGGCGCAACGACCGGGTCACCTGCCGCCGCACGACCTCCTTGTAGCTGTGGACCATCGCCTCCCAGGCAGATTCCAGGACGGCGGAATTCTTCTCGCATGGGCTCATTGCCTCTCCTCCGGGAAAGGAGAAGAGGTGGCGGGACGGGGCCCGGCACGGAAGGGAAGATCTTTATATCGTGTTCAGGAGTGGGAAAGCAAGGGCTCAGGGCGTTTTGCCCGTTGAGGCGTCCTGCCCTCCGAAGCCTCACCCTCGGTCCCTCTCCACTTCGTGGAGAGGGAGGGCCCAGAGATCAGCCTTTTTCAAATTCGGTAGGTCGCTTCAGCTACGTTCCCCCTCTCCACGTAGTGGAGAGGGGGCCAGGGGGTGAGGCTTCGGAGGGCAGGATGCTCCGGCGGGCACGAGGCTTCTTTCAGGCTACAATCCGCCCCCTCGGATCGACCGCCATGCGACGCCTCCTCCCCATCCTCTTCCTTCTCCTCCTCTCCTGCCGCGGGAAGGAGGCGCCGCAGCCCGTCCGGCCGCTGGCGGGGGCGGCGAAGGGGTGGAACGTCGTCCTGCTGACCGTGGACACCCTGCGGGCGGACCGGCTCGGCGCCTACGGCTACCAGGCGCGGCCGAACAGCCCGGGCATCGACGCGCAGCTCGCCTCGGGGATCACCTTCGACAACGCCATGTCCCAGCGGGCCTCGACTTGGCCGTCGCTCGCGTCCGTGCTCACCGGGCTCTATCCGAGCGGCCACGGGGTCAACGAGAACGGCTACGGCTTCCCCGACGACCTGCCGACCCTGCCCAAGCTGCTGCACGCCGCCGGCTACCAGACCGGGGCGTTCCTCAGCAACATGTGCCAGGCGAACCACCAGGGGTGGGACGCCTTCGCCTGCTCCGGCGGCCAGGACGGCAAGGACATCCGCCGCGCGCTCGAATGGGCGCACGGGCTCGATCCCCACCGCCCGTTCCTCCTCTGGGTCCACCTGTTCGGCGCCCATCCCCCCTACTACAACGGCGGCGACGGGGCGGAGGCGATGGACCCAGGGTATCAGGGGCCGCTCGGGCCGCGGAAGAAGCTGCTCGACCCGGTGATGACGAAGCCGATCGCCCTTGACGCCCGCGACGTCCGGCACCTGGACGCCCTCTACGACGCCGCCGTCCAGGGGAGCGACCGCATCAGCGGCGCGCTGCTCGCAGGATTGAGATCCGCCAGCCGGCTCGACCGCACGGTCGTCCTCTTCGCCGCCGACCACGGCGAGGAGCTGTACCAGCACAACCGCTACCTCTATCACTCCTGCTCCGTCTACCAGACGACCCTCCACGTGCCGCTCGGCCTCGCGGCGCCCGGGGTGATCGCCGCCGGAGCACGGGTGCCGCAGGTCGTGGAGCTGATCGACGTCCTCCCCACCCTGCTCGACCTCCTGGGGGTGGCCAAGCCGGCCGAGCAGCACGGCAAGTCGCTGCTCCCCTATCTGGAGCGGCCGGACGGGAGGAGACGGAGCCTGCCGGCCTTCTCGGAATACGGGTCGAGCACCATCCACACCGTGCTCCAGGACCACTGGAAGCTGGTCCACAATCCGGACGGCATCTCCCCCGTCTGCATCCCCGACGCGCCGCCGAACCACTACCCCATCGCCAGGGAGGAGCTCTACGACCTCTCACGCGATCCCGGGGAGAGGGAGAACCTGGCGGCGCGGGAGCCGGCGAAGGTGGCCGAGCTGGCAGGGCTCATCCAGCGGCGCTTCGCGGGCCTGAAGAACCGCGTCCGCCAGCAGAAGGTCCCGGAGAAGCTCCAGGAGGAGCTGAAGTCGCTGGGGTATGTGGCGCATTGAGATCATTCCAGATCCCCCTGTTGACAACCCCGCCCCCCTTCCCTATCATTGGCGCTCCTTGGCGGCAGAGGGAGGTTAGCTCAGCGGTCAGAGCACCTGCCTTACACGCAGGGGGTCGCGGGTTCAAATCCCTCACCTCCCACCAGGAGTGGGACTTGCCGCCGACGAGCTGTTCTTTGCGGGGCTGTAGTTCAGTTGGTTAGAACGCCGGCCTGTCACGCCGGAGGTCGCGGGTTCGAGCCCCGTCGGCCCCGCCATTCAACCTAAAGAGAGATCTGCGATGCGCGAGAAGATCAAGTTGGTTTCGTCCGCCGGTACGGGCTACTTCTACACGACCTCGAAGAACAAGAAGCTCTCAACCGAGAAGCTGCGGATGAAGAAGTACGACCCCAAGGTCCGCAAGCACGTCGAGTTCGTCGAAGAGAAGCTGCGGTAGAGGCGCCCCTGCGTGGGCGCCCTGGGCGGCCACATAGGGCCGCCCCTACAAAACCGAGCCCGCCCCTTCCAGGCCCCCCTCGCGGGGGCCTTGGCGTTTCTGACAGAATACGGTGCCGGGCCGGGGGGCGATCTCCCAAGCCTCACCCGCCTCCCTCGCCTCATCCATCCAACCAAAGCAAAGGAGGGTCACGATGCCGTATCAGTTGCCTGCGCTGCCTTACGCCTTCGACGCGCTCGAGCCCCACATCGACGCGAAGACGATGGAGATCCATCACGACAAGCACCACGCGACCTACGTCAACAAGCTGAACGAGGCGCTCGCCAACCACCCCGACCTGGCGGCCAAGTCGGTGGAGGACCTGCTGCGCGGCTTCGACCAGGTGCCGGAGGCGATCCGCGGCCCGGTGAAAAACCACGGCGGCGGCCACGCCAACCATTCGCTGTTCTGGCAGATCATGGGCCCCAACGCCGGCGGCACCCCGTCGGGCGAGCTCGCCGACGCCATCCAGCAGGCCTTCGGCAGCTTCGAGAGCTGCAAGGAGAAGCTGACCAACGCCGCGGCCAACCAGTTCGGCTCCGGCTGGGGGTGGCTGGTGGTGAGCGGCGGCAAGCTCGACGTGATCGCCCGCCCCAACCAGGACAGCCCGCTGATGGAGGGGAAGACCCCCATCCTCGGCGTCGACGTCTGGGAGCACGCCTACTACCTCAAGTACCAGAACCGCCGTCCCGACTACCTGGCCGCCTGGTGGAACACCATCAACTGGCCCGAGGTGGCGAAGCGGTACGGCGCCGCGCGGGGGTAACGCCCACCGAGGTGCTCACAAAAAGAGCATGGCGGCCCCTCCGGACTGCCTTTTCCAGGCTGATTTCCCCTCCAAGGCTCCCTCTTTTGGGAGCCTTGTCACGTTTTGGGCCCTTCGAGCTACCCGTCACCGCTATGTGAAAAAGACGTAACGTTCTCTTATAGAGAAGTTTGCACCTGTATGCTCACTCACTGAGCACAGACATGCCCCTCGATTCGTGCAGTATCAAGCCTTATCCAAGTATAGTCTCTCTACAATGTGTTCATCAGAGGCGGTGAAGGAATCAACCCCCCGCTAAGGAGAAGAGGGCAAATGGCTAACATCGACCGCGGTACCCACGACTACCGGCGTGAGGAACGGCATCTGACCAAAGTCTTCAAGGCGCTGTCCGACGGCACGCGGCAGGAGATCCTGCGCCTGCTGGAGGGGAACCAGCGCACGGTGGGAGAGATCGTCGGCAATTTCAATCTGTCGCAGCCCACGATCTCGCGTCACCTGTCGGTCCTCAAGGAGGCG
>QHVW01000795.1 GCA_003223675.1 Acidobacteriota bacterium | reverse complement strand
CGTCCTGTCTCTGGGGATCGCGTCCAGGACCTCCCGGGCGAGGTCTCCATGAGGATCAAGGAGACCCACACCTCGCCCGGCGTGGAGGTCCTGGAGAATGAGGTTCCGGAGCAAGGTGCTCTTGCCGAGCCCCGTCTTCCCGACGACATACAAGTGCTGCGCCCGGTCCTCGGGATGAAGTAGCACGAGCTTGGGCTCGTCAGAGACCCAGAAGGTACGGGTGCCGATGGCGATCGGGGTGTGGTCCATGGGATAAGGCGCCCGACCTCTCTTCCCCTCCCCATGGGGAGCCAGTGTCCTCCGCATGAGGAGGAACCACGGGAAGCCTGTACCTGGTGCTCCGGGTTACGCCCGCAATGCGGCGTGTGGTGACCGAGCGGGCGCGGCAAGAGAGGTGGACGCGGCCACATTGTGGCGCGTGGTTTCCCTTCCCACAAGGCGGAGACTTTCGACGCCTTACCCGTAGTGACGCGGAGCGTCGGCCCTTCGAGAGCCAGTAGTCCCCCCACCGCTGTCGGGAAGGCCGAGTATCGAGGCCGGTGCGCCCGACTGGCGGGGTTTGGTCGAAGGGCCGACCGATAGGGAAAGATCGAGACCCGATAGCCGTCAGGAAACCACGCCAGTCGGGCGCAGCCCGACAGCGGTGGGGAGCCAGTCCTTGAAGCCCCGTCTGGGGATTCGACCGTCCGCGTGAAGCGGAGGCCGTACATACCTTGTATGTAGCGGGGTATGTATACCCCGGCGCGTCTCGCGCACCACGAAAGATTATCTCCTTTATATAAAGGCGGCACTTTGTGCCGCCTTTTCTCGTTTCGCACTGGCCCTTACCCTGAATCCGGTTTCTTCAAAACCTTTTAGAGAAAGGAGCCTCTCATGCTATCTGCCGCACGAAAAAAGGAGTTCTCGAAGTTAGACGAGCTGGCCGACGAGTGGGGCCTCACGGTCGGCGAGTTCATCGAGAGGTATGCCCTCGATGACGCAGTGCCCGGGATCTGTATGAATCCCGGCTGCCTCTACACGGCTGAAGTCGAGCCCGACCAGGGGCAAGGCTGGTGCGAGGTCTGCTGCACGACCACCGTCCGGAGCGGCATCGTCCTGGCCCGCCTCATTTAGCTTCGTCCCTCCGCAATACCTCTCCCATTCCAGACAAAAGGAGCAGTTGTATGCCCAGGATTGTCCGTAACTTCTGGGTCGCCGGAGATGTGGACGGCAGGCGAAGCCCTCTCTCCGGTGGGCCGCGAGGGCGAGACGGCGGCCTCAGTCTCACGCTTTATCAGCGAACGGAAGGCCAAATAGCGGCATCTCTCAAGGTGCGTTGCTGCGCCTGCCGAGACGGCACCCTCTCTCTCGAAGTCGAGCCCGTTCTGCCCTTCAGGTTTGCCCGGCGAGACGGCAAGCTCCGCATCAAAACCAAACGTTAGAAAGTGACAGTACGCCCATTCCGAGACGGGGGCTCGCAAAAGAAGCGGGCCTCCTCGGCTCTTTGTAACAACCAATTCAAGGAGGAAGTCCGGTGAAGGAGCCTAGATCGAAGTTTACCCGTTGCATGAGAAAAGCGGCGCGGCGGCGCGACATGGCGCCCACCCCCGAGCACCTCACGGCGATCCGGCGAAGCATCACCACAACCGCCGCGAGATTCGGGCGGCGGCTCTCGCCGGAGTGCATCGAAGACCTGGTGCAGGAAGTGTTTCTGGGATTGTGGCAGTCGAGGGCGGAAGACAAGCTGAACTACCTGCCCTACGTGCGCCGAGTCGCCGCCAACGTCACCGTCGATTCGCTGCGGTGGCAAGGCGCACAGAAACGAAGGTGGCGCCGCCACCTGGGTCCCGATCTGGAGAAAGTGCTCTGGCGACCTTCTCGCACCCCCGAGGAGATCTGGATCAAGCGCGAGGAGGCGCAACAAACCCTTGCGACTGATCGGGCGCTCAAGAGACGGGTGGAGTGGGCTGCGAAGCAGTACGCGAGAGCGCAAGCGGCCATGGCGGGAAGTGCATAGTGCTCCGCGCTTGGGCCTCGTCTGCGAGGAGTATGCCTCGGCTCCGGTCGCGATTGACATAGCAGTTTGAAGTCCGCTCGTGCGTATCAGCCCTAGGAAACAATCCTGGGGCTTTCTTTTTGGGTCTTCGTGAAGTTGTGTGGGCAGGTTGTGGGCATTTGGCGGCGGTTCCTGCCTATCGATGGTGTTCCGGGCGGGCAGTTGGGGCGGTGGGAGTCCGCTCCGAAAGAGAGCGCAGCCGACGACCGGGAGTGGTCCGCCCGAGCGTCTCAGCTCTTCTTTCCAGGAGGAGGGGGAAGAGGCAGAGCTCTGTGGGCAAGCTAGAGCTTGGGCAGCATGCACGTCAGGATCTTCAGTCGTAGGTACTCCTCGTCACGCAGACCGTAGGCACGTCGTTGGATCACTCGAATCTTGTTGTTGAGCCCCTCTACGAACCCAAGGGAAACCTTGTTCTCCGGCTCACAGTAGGCGGCAATGCCATCCCAGTGGCGATCGATCATCTCAGCGAATTTCTCGTAAGGCTTGAGCCTCTGCCACTTGAGGGAAGCACGCCAGTTTTCGAAAAAGCGACGCGCCCATCCCTCACGCTTATAGCCCCACAGCTGACCGAAGGACTCTTTGAGCAAGTAGGCCGTGTTCAGCCGTTTGTTGGCTGCGAGCAGAGTCTTGAGCGCCCGGCGGCCTTTCAGGGTGAGGTTTTCGCGACTTGAGAGCAGGGTATACTTCTGGCCTTTGATGAAACGGCGATCTTTTCCCACCAGCCTTGCGTACTCGCTCTTTCTGACCTCGTCGAGTGCTGCGCCCAGATGTCGCATGACATGGAATTTGTCGAACAAGATGGCAGCATTGGCAGCATGTTCCTCGGTGGCGGTACGGAACGGCTTCCACATGTCCATGACCGCCAAACGGAGACTTCGGCTTTTCTTCTCTCC
Organism: Acidobacteriota bacterium; assembly: GCA_003223675.1. Lineage (GTDB taxonomy): Bacteria > Acidobacteriota > Thermoanaerobaculia > Multivoradales > UBA5704 > DATARR01. The sequence goes on along the minus strand of QHVW01000795.1, from coordinate 1,447 downwards.
CAGCCATGCGTAGAACTGTCTCATGCTTTTCTCGGAGCGGTCCTCACCTCCGAACCAGATGGGCCGGCCCCGAATCAGGTCGCTCACAACGATGCGGTAGGTATGACCCTTCCGGATGGAAATCTCATCGATACCGATCGCCTTGGGCGCAGGAATGCCTGCTTTAGCCAACTGCGCGCGCATGTACTGCTTGTCCAACTCCTTGACGCTTCCCCAGTCCAGGTGCAGTTCCTCAGCCACCTCTTTGACGGTGCTGTTGCGGCAGCGCCGACCCACATAGTAGGCAAAGCGCTTGGTGTACAGCGGGTTGTCGGCCAGAAACTCCAACCGCTCGCGCTTCACCTTGCCGCAACTGCGGCAGGCCACCCGCCGCACCTCGAACTCCAGATAGATGCGATAAGGCCCGCACGGCAGATCGCGCGCGCGCCGACTGGTGCGATCATACCAACCCGAGCGGACTCGACCGCAGAAGCCACAAGCGGTTTTTTTGAGCGTCGTACGAGCCGAACGACTCGCGCATGTGGGTCGCCGAACACACCTACGACCTCCGGCAAAGGTCGAAATCCGGGGAATCGGTATCCGTCCAGCAGGCGTTTCTTGCGCCTGGTCAAAGTAGGCATCGGAACATCATGCCTATTTGGCGCTCCCCGTCAAGCCCCACGAAGCCAGCGGCGGCGCGGCTTCCAGGGGCTTGGACGCCCTGAATCCACCCACACTACTTCCGGAAGACCCCAGAAGATTTACTGGACGATGTTAGGCGAGTTGAAGGATCTTTCAGCGATGGAGATAACGGGTAAGGACGGGGGACCTGTTGAGGTGGGTGTGTTTCACTTAGACCGCTTGAGCCTTGAGGAAAAGGAGACGCTAGTTGAGCTACTGGAGAGAGCGGGCGTGACAAGGGGCTCGGAGGCTATTCAATCCTGAGCTACTTGTCTTGTCTCATCTTGGCAGCACAGATCGGACCTATGCCTGATTCGATAGAGGATGGATCTGTTAGAAGCCTGCCACAGCATCTGCATTTTCCTGCATGCCAGATCTCTACACCTGGAGGGATACGCCCATCAACAAGATCAGAGAACACTATTTCGAACAGGTCGACGGACACGGTATCAGCCGAGAACGCTCCGGGTTTCTTATCGATCTTGAATGTCTTGCTGTCGAAGATGGTACCGATGAACTTGTAATCTCGCGAGTTGTCAGGACCAAAAAGCACAGACACCCAGTGCGGTTTGTCAGATGACGGTTTCTTTACCCTGTAGGTAATGCGTTCTCCTCCGTCTATGCGGATGGTGAAGATCGCATGACCGGCGAGGATGAAGGCGAGATGATTGGACTCTAGGCGGGCTGGCGTCGGCTCGTACATCTTGGTTTATCCTCCTTCCAAGAGACTCTATCCGTGACCGTAGAGTCCCGGGTCAGTCTAAAAGGCCCCGCTTTATAGCGGGGT
>QHVW01000794.1 GCA_003223675.1 Acidobacteriota bacterium | reverse complement strand
TCTCCCGCGATGGACGGCAGCCGCCAGTTGCCCGTCTGCCCCTGTTGGTACGCGGGGAGGTGTGGCGTCTGCACGATGCACTGGAAGAGGCGCTCGTCGTCGTCGCTCGCCACAATGCGGACGCTGAGGTCCGCCGGCCTGGCGGCGGCCTCGACGGCGATTCCGGGCTGCGGGAGCGGCTCTTTCGCCGGCTCCGCGGCCCCCGCGGTGAGCTGTACCTGGCGGCTCACCCGGCCGCAGGCGCGGCCCTGGTAGGCGAAGAGGGCGGAGAAGGTGACGGGTCCGGCGCCAGCGGCGGAATCCTTGCGGACGACCGTGAATTCCGCGTTTTTCGAGCGCTCCTCGTCCCGCAGGATGGTCAGGGGCTGCACCGCCGAGCCCTCGACCTCGAACGGCCCGCCCACCACCAGCCAGACCGTTAGGTCGAACCGGGTCTGGTCCGGGGGAGCTTCGATCGTCACATCCTCTCCCTCCTCCCCCTCCCGCATCGCCTGCGCATCGGTGTAGACGGCGACCTTGAGCCGCGTCCCCGGATCGACGGGCGGAGCGGGATCGAGATCCATGTGCGGCGTGCGGCGGAGGGTCTGGATTTGGGGAGCGGCGGCCTCCTCCACGGACTCGAGCTCCGGGAAGGGGGCCACGCCGACAACCCGCGGCGGTCCTCCCAGGAGATCGGGAGGAGGGGGAGGGGGCTTCACGGCGGGTGATGGCGGAGCTATCGACACCTCCTTGGGGATCCCCCGGTGGGGTTTCGACCACTGGCGATTGATCTCTTTCAGGTACTGCTCGGCCGCGGCCTTGCGATCCCCATTCATCTCCACGATCTGAAGGAAGTATTCATAGGCGGTGTTCAGATCGCCTCGTTCGTAGGCCGCGAGCGCCTGCTGGAACAGCGCCTCCTCACGCGAGTTGCTCACGCCGGATCTCCTTGCCGTTCTCGTCGATGTAGCGCACGGTGATCTGGGGGCCGTCGAAGTCGAGCACGGCGAAGCCGAACAGGGCCCAGCGCTCGAGGCCGCTCTGGATGAAATCGCGGAATTCCCAGGAGGACGGCGGCGCGTAGGGGTCTCCCTCCTTGTGCGTCATGTAGACGGGCACCCCGCCGTGGCCGATGCAACGGGCGTATTCGACGTTCTCCGTGGGGTTGTAGAGCACGCACCGGTGCTCGTGACCCCAGAACCAGCTCCGCACCCGGCCGGTGGCCAGCACGGGGCGGATCTTTTCGATCAGCTTGTTCTCCTTCTTCTCATAGGCGCTGAAGATCTGGTGATGGGAGAGGAGCAATCCCTTGCCCGGCGCGCCTTCGAGCATCCCTTGAGCCCAGGCGGCCTGGTCGCCGTGCAGGTCATGCTCGTCAAAGGCGGTGTCGAGCCCGAGGATCGTCCAGTGATCGTTGCGCAGGGAGAAGCGGCTGGAGCCCTGCTGGCGCGCGAAGCGGCCGTCTTTCAAGGCATAGTCGAAGAAGGCGTGGCCCCCCGAGTACATGTCGTGATTGCCGTTGAGGTTCCAGGAGGGGATGCGCGCCGCCTCGTCCGGCTTGACGGGCCAACAGGCGAGGAAGCGGTCTTTGTACTCGTACTCCCACCCCGAATAGTAGACGTCGCCGAGATGGATGGCGTGCTGCTCGCGGTTGGCCGCCAGGCCCTCGTCGAGGATCTTGCGCATCTGGTCCGCAACCTTGCGCGCCCGGGGGATCCCCGAGCCCCAGTCGCCCACGATGACGAGCCGGGCCTGGTTGCCGATGGTGAGCGGTTCGGCCGGCTTTTCGGGGAAGGCGTGCTTGCCCTTGAACCGGCGGATCCCTTCGGCGAACAGGCTGCTCACCCAGCGAGGGTCGGTCGTCGAGAATTTGTCGAAGACCCGCCGGTTGTCCTCGTCCCGCCGGGGCTGCCAGTCCGGGAGGGAGACGTCGGTCACCGCCACGTCCTCATCGCCGCCCCCCCGGCGGTCGTCGGCGGGTGGCGCGGTCTCGACCTGGTCCTGTTCCCGGAAGTACTGCTCCAGGGCGGATTGCAGGTTGCTGATGGTGGCGTCCCGGCTGAAGAAGGAGAAGTCGTCGATCGGCGCCGGCTCCTCCCCCCGGCGCTCGGCCGGCGGCGGCTCGAACCCCGGCTGGCCGCTGGAGGCGGCGGCCTCGGTCTGCAACGCCGACTGGGCGGCCTCCAGCGCCTGGGCGGCATCCTCCGGCGACAGCTCCGGCCCTTCCTCGGCGCCCCGGCGGCGGTCGTCCGTGGCGGCGGTGCTCAGATAGTCCCGTACGTCTTCCAACTGCTGCAGGACGAACTCGCGATTCAAAACCTGTGCGATCAAAGGGCCCTCCCTCCGGGGTCGTGCGTGGCTTGCGAAAATTATAGGCCAGGCTCGTGCCCAGTCGCCGGTTTCAGGGGACGAAACGCCCGGTTTTGGTGAGGAAGGTCTCGTGTGTCTAACCTCGGGTAAGGAGGTAGGGATGAGACCGATCACCAAGATTCTGTTCGTGGCTGTGGCTCTGCAAGCCCTGGCCCTCGGGACCCAAGCGCAGCAGGTCACGCTGCCGCTGGAGAAGTATGAGGATCTGCGCGCCCGGGCCAACCCGGCGGCGGGCGCGCAGGCCAATCCGCCGGCGCCGTACGCGCTGGAGCTGGCCGAGTACGCGGTGAAGGTGGGGCCGGAGAGCGCCCGCGTCGTGCAGACGCTGCGGCTGACGCTCTACGACGACCACTGGCAGACCGTGCCGCTGGGGGACGCGGGGTCGTTCATCAGCGCCGATTTCAAGGGCACGGAAGGGCGGGTGGAGGCGGGCGAGAAGGGGCTGGAGATGCACGTGCGGGGGCACGGCCGGCGCGAGGTGCGCCTCGAATCGGCCGTGCCGGTGGCCCGCGACGACAAGGCCACGCGGCCGACCTGGAGCTTCGCCCTCCGCTTCCCGGCGGCGGCCGTGGTGCGCGGCCGCATCGAGGCGCCGCCGGCCGTCGAGGAGCTCGAGCCCGAGGGGTCCGGCTTGGTCAAGCCGATCTCCCCTGGGAATCCCGGCGGCGGCTGGAGCTTCGTGGCTCTCCCCTCGACCGAAGTGCGCTGGACGCTCTCCGGCAAGGCGGTGGTGCCGCGGCGGGCCCAGCTCCCGCTCCGCTTCGAGGCCACCTCGGCCACCGCCACCACGCTCTCGCGCACCCGGCTCCAGGTGCTCGGCTGGATCGAGGCCCGGGTCGCGCAGGGGCGTCTCGAGGCGCTGCGGGTGCCGGTGCCGGCCGGGCTGGAGGTGGCGGACGTCCGCGGCCCCCGCGCCGGTTGGAGGGTCGAGGCCGGGACGCTGGTAGTCACGCCGCTCGCTCCGATCGAGGACACCTGGGCGGTCGAGATCGACATGACCGGCGATCCGCAGGACCGTTTCCCCACGCCGCTGCTGATCCCCCAGGAGAGCGCCCGCACGCTGCTGCTCGCCAAGGCGGCACTCAAGGGGGACGGGCTGCTCACGCTTGCGGACCGGGGCGCGGCGCGGACGCCCGAGGACCGCGAGTCGGCGCGGCTGCCCGAGTCGCTGAAGTCGATCGACGGCCGCCTGTTCGCGGTGGCCGATGCGGCGCGGCCGCCGCAGTGGGAGGCCGCCTGGGCGGAGCGGACCGAGGTGCTGGCCGCCCAGGTGGACCGCCTGCTGGTGGACGTCGCGGTGGGGGAGGCGGGCAAGGCCTCCTACCAGCTCTGGGCCCAGGTGCGGAACCGCGGCGCGCAGCAGCTCACGCTCACCCTGCCGGCCGGCTTCGAGCTGGCCGTGGGGAGCCGCGACGGCACCCCCGTGGTGCCGGGCGCCGCCGGCGGCTCGCTCGCGATCCCTCTGCTGACCCAGGAGGCCGCGCAGGTCGTCCATCTGGAGGGGCTCATCCCCTTGTCGCTGCCGAAGGGGGACGGCAACTTCTCGGTGCCGCTGCCGGCACTGTCCGCTCCGGCGGCCCAGGTGGAGGTGCGGCTGGTGGTGCCGGGAGGCCGCTCCTACGAGCAGATGAGCACTTACGTGGGGCCGGGGTCGCAGGGGCCCGCGGCGCCGGCGACCGCGCCGTCTTTCTTCCCCGTCCCACCCGGCTTCGCCATGGTGCAGGCCTCCTGGAGCGCCCTCTCGGCCGCCCCGCCACCCCTCGGCCTCCGCACGGAGACGGAAAAGGAGAAACGGGAATGGTTCTGAAAAGATTCAAGATCACCCTCGCCCTGGTCCTCGCCCTCCTCCCGCCCGCCCTGCGCGCCGCCGAGCCCCCGCGCTCGGAGATCACCCTGGCGCTCAAGGACTACCTCTCCCTGGTCGAGCAGGGGGACGCCGCGGAGAAGGAGCGGCAGCGGCGGGAGGCCTCGCGCGAGGCGCCCGTGGCCGAGGTGGTGTCCCAGCAGGTCCGCGTCTCCCTGGGCCAGGAGGACGTGGCCGAGGTGGCCGCCCGGTATGAGGTTCTGGTCCAGGGCGAGCCCAAGGGGCCGGTCGTGCTGCCGGTCACCGGCGTGCCGCGCGAGGCGGGCGTGGATTCCCCAGGGGCCGCCCTGAGCGCCGGTACGAAACCGGGGGAGTGGCTCCTGGTGACTCCCGCCGCCGGACGCTATACCGCGCAGATCTCCGGGCCGGTGCCGCTGCCGGGCGGCGGCGTCAGCCGCCTCACCCTGGCTCCGGCCGCGGCTCCGGTCTCGATCACCGAGATCGAGCTGCCGGCCGACCTCGCCTGGAGCGCGCCGGGCACGGTGGTGGTGGAGGACCGCGTCGAGGGCGCCCGCCGCACGGTGCGGCTGACCGCCCGCCGGGGCCAGGCGCAGACGGTGGAGGTGCGGCGCAAGCTCGACGGCGGCGACGCCGAGAAGCTGCTGGCCCAGAGCTTGGTGCTCACCCTCATCCAGCTCCGGCCGGACGGCCCCCGGCGGCACGACGTGGTGCTCTACGAGGTCTCGCGCGGGGGGATCGGCAGCTTCACGGTCGACCTGCCGCAAGGGCTCACCGTGGAGACGGTGGGCACCGACGAGGGGGAGGTGGTGCCCACGGTCGAGTCCCGGCGGCTGACCGTGCAGCGCCGCCAGCAGCTCCGCGGCGTGGGCTATCTGGTGCTCACCTCGACGCCCAAGCCGGGCGCCGATCTATCGCTCGATCCGGTGGTGCCGCAAGGGACCGTGCGAGCCCGCTACGTGGCCCTGGCCTCCTCGGTGGCGGCGGACGTGAGGCCGCTCCCGGAGGCGTCCTGGACGCGGGTGGATCTCGACGACCTGCCGCCGGTCCTGCGCGACGCCCTCAATGGGATCGACCTCGCGGCGGCCTGGCGTCTGGCCGGAGACTCTCCAGGTCTCCGGATGGCCGTC
>QHVW01001080.1 GCA_003223675.1 Acidobacteriota bacterium | reverse complement strand
GGAGGAGGTGGAAGTGGGAGGAGAGCACCGTGACGGCCGCGATGGCCATCTTGTGGAGCCGTTGGGTCCTTCCCAGGATGCCCAGGAAGATGTCGTCGAACGAGGGTCCAGGGCGGAGGAGGTAGCGCCCCTGGATGGTGCGGTTGGTGATGGAGACGAGGGTGCGGGGCTGAGGGACGTAGCGTAGCTTTCTCATACCCTCAGAAGACGTAAAAACACCCCCAAAACTAATTCGCCCTAGAACCGCTTGCGTTTGCGAGGGGGGTGGAGAAGTTCAGTGCTGCGTGGAGCACCCCCGCGGCCGCTTGACCAGTTATGGATCAACGGATCCCTCGTCCCAGAAGAACAGAACAGGAGAACAGGTACGCCAGAACACCTGGGAACAGGTGCCGCGAACAACCAACTGAGGGTATGATTCCATCGAGGTCAACGCCATGAAGAGACTCCTGCTGCTCGCCGCCCTCTGCTGCATCGCCGCCGTGCCCGCCGGCGCCGAGCCGCCCGCCGGCGACGAGATCGCCGGCAAGGACACGACGCACGACGTCGACGCGGAATGGGTGCTGAACCATCTCTACGTCCGCCTCCACGAGGTGTCCCGCGAGAAGGACTCCAGGGGGCAGGCCGCCTACGAGGCGATCGTCTACGTCACCTGGTACGCGGCGGCGGGCGAGTACGCCGCCCTGTGGCTCGACAGCACCGCGAGCGGCGGGTTCTCCGCCGAAGGCATCGGCCATGCGAAACCGGAAGGCGAGTCGCTGCCGTTCGTGTTCAAGGATGCGCACGGCGAAGTCTCCTTCAAGAACACCTTCGTCTACGACCCGGCGAGCCGCACCTGGACGTGGGGCATGGACAACGTGGACAAGGGCGTCTCGAAGCCGTTCGGTCGCGTCAAGCTGAGCCGGCGCTGACCGGCTCGCCACGCCGCCGTTACGGCGCTCGGGCAGGGCAAATCAAGGGAGGATGAGCAACATGCGAGTCGGCATTCTCGGCTCAGGTTTGATGGGCGGCAAGCTCGGCACGATCTTCGCGCGCGCCGGACATGAGGTCGTCTTCAGCTACGCGCGCCGCCAGGAGAAGCTGGAGAGGCTCGCGCGAGAGGCGGGCGGGAACGCGCGGGCGGGCACACCGGCCGAAGCCGCGCGGGACGCGGACGCTCTGTTGCTGGCCGTCCACTGGTCCCGGTTCGACGACGTGTTGCATCAGGCCGGCGATCTGTCAGGAAAGGTGATCATCACCTGCTCGCTGCCGATGAGCGATCAGGATACAGGGCTTGTCCTCGGCCTCACGACCTCCGGCGCGGAGGAGCTCGCGAAAAAGGTTCCCGAAGCGCGAGTCGTCTGCGCTTTCAATACCGTGCCGAGCGAGGTGCTCTTCGGCGTCTTCGAGGCCCGGGACAAGGACAACAGGCCCAGCCTGATCTATAGAGATCGCCGCCGGGCTGATCCGCGATGTAGGCTTCGATCCTGTGGACGCGGGCCCCCTGCGGATCGCCCGCTACACCGAGCCGTTCGCGCTGCTGGTCGGCCAGCTCGCCTATGAAGGGACCGAGGGGCCGGAGCTTGCATACCGTTTCGAGTGGTTCGGCAAATAGGTGAGAGAGGAGGTAGGAATGGGTCTCAAGAAAAGAAAGCTCGGCCGGCAGGGCCTCGAGGTCTCGGAGATCGGTCTCGGCTGCATGGGCATGAGCGCGTCGTACGGCACCCCTGAGGAGCGCGACGAGCGCGAGTCGATCGCCACCCTCCACCGCGCCATCGAGCTCGGCTGCACGTTCCTCGACACGGCGGAGGTCTACGGGCCCTACACCAACGAGGAGCTGCTGGGCCGGGCTCTCCAGGGGCGGCGCGACCAGGTGACCCTCGCCACCAAGTTCGGCTTCCGCATCGAGAAC
>QHVW01000184.1 GCA_003223675.1 Acidobacteriota bacterium | reverse complement strand
CAAAAGGAGATCCGTAAGGAGATCTCCTTCGGCCTCTCGATCAGCATCGGCCGCTGGGCCGCCTCCGGCAAGACCGACATCGTCCATGACTTGAAGCATCAGATCGACCTGCAGAACCGCGAGCGCTGGAGCTTCACCGGCCAGCAGACCTACACCGGAAAGTGGGGCGCCGCGACCATTCTGTACGCCTTCGGGCTCGGGGCGGCGATGGATGATTTCTCGGCGGCCCCTGACGCCAGCCAATTCAAATATTCGCTCTCCTTCGGCTGGAGTTGGAACGAGACGCTGACGCCGGACCTGCTGGCCGACGCCCTCGACGTCGCCAACGTCTGGGGTGTCTCGAATCAGGCGGACAACGACGCCCATCAGCAAGCGATCCTCAGTCAGGCGAGCGGCCAGGTGAAGATCGAGCTCGAGATCCAGGTCTCGGACGCCGGCGTCCGCTCCCTGCTCGAGGTCCCATCCGGCCAGTTCGAGAAGGCCTGGATTGAGGCCATGGCGGCGTCCCTCCCCCGTATCCCTTCACTGGCACTGGTCGACCGCGCTCAGGTCGGAGACCGCATCAAGGCCTACCGCGACGCCGCGGACTTCGCGTTCCAGCAGAGCGCCCTGGGAGGCACCGAGACCTCGGCGATCGTGGTGCACGTCCACCCACGGACCGGCGAGAACCCCAACGACGTGAAGCAACTACGGCAGATCGACGAGGGACAGACCGATCTCGGCATCGGCGTGTTATGGACCGCCACCACGATCAACACCCGGCCGGCGAAGCGCTGCCGGCGTGTCAAGGCGGCGCTGGATCAGCTCGCCGACGCCATCAACCACAAGCGTGAAGAGGACCAGATCAAGGAGGTCTTCGACAAGACTCAGGATCTGATCACTCGCCCCTATGAGCAGCGCCTGCTGGGGCGGGTGGTGTTCAACCTGGTGAAGGCCGGCCAGCCGGGAGCGCTGATCACGAAGCTGAAGGTGACCGCTGCGGACGGTACGGTGCTGCTGATTTGAGGCTCAGGGGACGGTCCCCAGGAACCGTTCCAGCGCGCGGCAGAAGAGCGCCGGCGCCTCCGCGTAGGGGAGGGCGCCGGCCCCTTCGAAGACGTCGAGCGCGGCGCCGGGGATATGGCGGAGCCAGAGGTCGGCCTGATCGACCGCGGGGTGCTTGGCCTGCCGGCCCCAGGCGATCCAGACGGGGGCGCGCAGGCCTTCGAGCTGCTGGGAGACGTCATGCCAGAGATCGCCCCGCAGGTAGGCGGCGAGCGCCGCGCGGGCCTGCGAGGTGTGGCTCGCCCGGTAGTGGTGCTCCAGCAGCGCCGCGTCCACCCGCTCGGGAGCGGCGTAGACCTCGCGCCGCAGGTGGTGCTCCAGCGCCGCGCGGCCGGTCAGGAGGTCGAGGACGGGCGCGCCGATCACCGGCAGGCCCACGATCCGGCCCGCGAATCCCTGGAGCGCGCCGGTCTCCGCCGTCTCCCCCAATCCCAGGGGGGAGACCAGGGCCAGGGCCCGCATCTGGTGGGGGTGGTTTACCGCGGCCTGGACGGCGTAGGCCGCGGACAGGCCGGAGGCCACCAGGACCGCCTTCTCGCGCACCACGCCGGCCAGGAAGTCTTCCACCAGTTGGAGGTAGCGCTCCGGATGGTGCGCGCCGGGGAGGGCCCGCGTGCGCCCCCAGCCGGGGAGGTCGGGCACGTAGACACAGAAGTCGGCGGCCAGGATCTCGGCCGCGGCGCGCCACTGGTTGGCGTCGTAGCCGGGGCCGAAGGAGTGGAGCAGGACGACGGCCGGGCCGTCCCCCAGCTCCTGGAAGACCACCTCGCGTCCGGAGCGTCCGGTGTAGCGGTGGGCGCGCCCCCAGCGGGGAGCCGACGGCGGCTCCGCCCGGCGGCGCAGCAGGGCCGCCGCCAGGACCGGAATGCCCACCGCCGCGCCCGCGATCAGCAGGCGGGTGGCGATCTTCCTCCCGCGGTCGCTCTTCAGGGACCTGCCCGTGCCTCTCGACATGGACCCGGAGCATACCATTTGCCGTCTCTTGAAGGGCTCACGATATAATCCCGTCCAGGAAAGGATTTCTATGCCCGTCCTCCCCATCGTCCGCCTCGGCCACCCTTCGCTGCGCACCCCGGCGCAGCCGCTCCCGCCGGCCCTGCTCGCGCGGCCGGAGATCCAGGGGCTGATCGACAGCATGGTGGAGACGATGCGCGACGCGCGCGGCGTGGGTCTCGCCGCGCCCCAGGTGGGCGAGGAGCTGCAGATCTTCGTCTACCAGGCGGCGGGGCCGCCGGAGATCCCGCTGCGCGTGGTGGTCAATCCCCTGGTCACCCCCCAGGCCCGCGAGGTGGCGTACGACTGGGAGGGGTGCCTCTCGATCCCCGACCTGCGGGGGCTGGTGCCGCGCCATCCCAGGGTGCGGGTGCAGGGGCTCGACCGCGAGGGGCATCCGCTCGACTACGTGGTCATGGGCTTCGAGGCGCGTATCGTCCAGCACGAGTACGACCACCTGAACGGCGTCGTCTTCCTCGACCGCATGCGCGACTTCAAGACCCTCGCCTATTTCGATGAGTGGGAGCAGTACCTCGGGGGCCGCTCGCCGCAGGACCTCGACGACACGGCGGTGGGGTGAGGCGGATTCCACACCTCTTTGCCCTCTGGGGCGTCCTGCCCTCCGAAGCCTCACCCTCGGTCCCTCTCCACTTCGTGGAGAGGGAGGGCCCAGAGATCAGCGTTCTTCGAATTCGGCAAGGTCGCCCAGATAGGTTCCCCCTCTCCACGAAGTGGAGAGGGGGCCAGGGGGTGAGGCCTCGGAGGGCAGACCGCCCCGGAGAAGGGGCCGGGGCCTGACGTGCGCGAGTTCGTCGTCGTCTGGGCCGGCCGCCACCAGCGCTCCAATTGGGAGGAGATCTGCGCCTCCTACCGGAAGCGCATCGCCCGGCTGGCCACGGTGCGGGACGTGCCGGTGCGCGCCCGCGCCGCTGCGGACGATCCGCAACGGATGAAGGCCGAAGGGGCCGCGCTCCTCGCCGCCCTCCCGCCGTCCGCCTGGGCCTTCGCCCTCGACCCCCGCGGGGAGACGCTCTCCTCGGAGCAATTCGCCGCCCGGCTCTCCCGCCTCAAGGAGGAGTGGCCCCACCCGGTCGCCTTCCTGATCGGCTCCGACCTCGGCCTCGACCGCGCCGTGCTGGACGGCGCCCGCGGCGTCCTCTCGCTCGGTCCCCTGACCCTCTCCCACGAGCTGGCACGGGTCGTGCTGTATGAGCAACTCTTCCGGGCGCTCTCCATCGAGGCCGGAATGAGCTATCATCGCGAGCCCTTGTGAAGTAGCCCCAAGGCTGTATCATAGGGGACCTTTTTTGAGCGCGCCTGTCGAAAGGAGAAGCAAGCGTGGCCAGAACCGAGAAGGCCAAGGCGATCGTCGAGGTGCCCCAGGACCGTTTTCAGGCCCTCCGCCAGCGGCTGCAGAATCAGCGGGACGAGATCCTCAACATGTACAAGCAGGACCTCCGGGCGGGTCAGGAGTCCGCGGACGACGGCACGGAAGACATCGTGGACCGCGCGAACAACGCCTACAACCGCGAGCTCATGTTCTCCCTTTCGGACACCGAGCGGAACACCCTGCTCCAGATCGAGAACGCGCTGCGCCGGATGGACGATGGGACCTACGGGCGCTGCTCGAACTGCGGGCAGAGCATCGCGCTGCCGCGGCTGGAGGCGCTCCCCTGGGCGCGTTTCTGCGTCGACTGCCAGGAGCTGGCCGAGAAGGGGCTGCTGGAGCTGGAAGCTTCCTGACCGTTGTAGGGGCGGCCCTATGTGGCCGCCCTGTTTCCTGACAGCAGGGCGGCCACATAGGGCCGCCCCTACAACGAGGCCCCTCGGATGCCCGATCCCGTCGAGACCTTCCTCTCCCGGTTGACCCGTGGCGGGCAGACCTCCCAGGTCTGCCTGGTCCACGGCGATCTGGTGATAGCCGAGCCGGCCGCGCGCCGGGTCGCGGAAGCCTTGGCGCACGCCGCCGGTCTCCCCCCCGCGGCGGTGGAGGTGCATCGCCGGCCGCAATCGCTCTCGCCGCTCCTCCAGGACCTCCGCACCTTCTCGCTCTTCGCCTCCGGCAAGGTGCTGCTGGCCACGGCCACGGCCGTCTTCGCCGACCGCGGCGCCGCCGGCGAGCTGATCGACGACGCCGCGGAGGCGGTGCCCATGGCCGCGGACAGCCATGCCCTCTCAAGCCGCGAGCGGGAGGCGGCCTCGCGCCTGCTCCAGGCGCTCCGTCTGTTCGACCTCGACCCCTACGCGGGCGAGCCCGAGCGGCCGCTCTCCGAGCTGCCGGTCTGGGTGCTCGAAGGGGGAAGATCGCGCAAATCGAAGCGGGGGAAGAAGCAGGTGGAGGAGCTGCGGGGTCAGCTCGTCGGGTTGCTCGCCGCCGCCCGGCGGGAAGAGATCCAGGGGACCGGCGAGGGGGATCTCACCGAGCTGTCCGAGGTGGTGCGCAACGGGCTGCCGCCCGGGCACGTGCTGGTGCTGGCCGAGAGCGCCGTGGCGGCGGACCATCCGCTGGTGAAGCTGCTGGAGGAGCGCGGCGCCGCTCTGGCCTTAAGCCGGGTGGAGTCGGACCGCGGGAGCTGGCAGGGGCTGGAGTTGCTGGCTGGCGAGCTGGAGCGGCAGACCGGGGTGGAGATCGCCTCCGACGCTCTCCAGGAGCTCGCCCGCCGCACCCTGCGGCAGGAGAGCGACAAGAGCGGCCGCGCCACCGGCGGCGTGGACGCCGACTCCACCGCCCGTTTCGCCGGGGAGTACCGCAAGCTCGCCAACCTCCTGACAGACGGCGGACGGATCGACCGCAAGCTGGTGGAGCAGACGGTGGAGGACCGGGGCGAGGAGGACGTCTGGCAGCTCCTCGACGCCATCGCGGCCGGCCGCGGCGGCGAGGCGCTCGACCGTCTCCACCGGCTGCTCGCCGCGGCCGAGGACCCGCTGGCCGCGCGGCTCTCGTTCTTCTCGCTGCTCGCCTCGTTCTGCCGCCAGCTCGTGGCCGTGCGGGGCATGATGCGCGTGGCGCGGGTCCCGGCGGGGGAGAGCAACTACCCCCGCTTCAAGGACCGGCACGCACCGGGCCTGCAATCGGAGATCCCCACCGGCGGCAAGAATCCGCTCGCCGGTCTCCACCCCTACCGCCTCCACCGCGCCTACCTCGCCGCCTGCCGCCTCCCGGAGCCCTTCCTCGCCCGCCTTCCCGCCGATCTGCTGGAGACCGAGCTGCAGATCAAAGGCGAAAGCGGCGAGGCGGACGTGGCGCTGGCGCGGCTGGTGGCGCGGTTGAGCCAGGCGGCGCAGGCGGGCGGGCGGCGGTAAACCCTCACCCCTACCCCTCTCCCGTCCCCTCCCACCCTCCCTCACAGGGAGAGGGGAAAAACAGCTCGGTGACGGCGCTTTTTCGTAGGGGCGGCCCTGTGTGGCCGCCCTGGGTGGAGGTGCCTCCTGGCCATCCGACCGATCCGACGGATCCGACCGATCAGACTGATAACGCCTCCTACAAGCACCACCGCCTCAACTGAGTCCCCCTCTCCCGGGTCGGTGGGAGGGCGATGGGAGAGGGGCCAGGGGTGAGGGTTTGATGAGCTTTCAGCATATAATTCTCCCGCGCAGTCTGTTTCCTTATATCCGCAGGAGATTGTCTATGCTTCGCCCCGTCGTCCTCCGCTCATTCCTCGCCGTCTCCCTGTGCGCGGGCGCCGCTCACGCCGGCATCGTCTACGTCCCCTCGCCGGGGATCGCGCCGGTCGGCGGGTCCACCTACGAGGTGCAGATCTCGATCACCAATACGGCCGCGGCGCCGAGCGACGTCCAGCAGGCGCTGCTGGCGACGAACAGCGACGGCACCCAGCGTCCGACGCCCCCCATCACGGTCACCGTCCAGCCCGGCCGCACCGCGATCGCCAAGCCGGGCGCGACCTTCCGCGGCCTGGTCGAGCTGAACGGGAGCAACGATCAACGCTATTCGGCCCGCCTCACCGGCACCGGTCCCGGCCGCCTGGGGATCTACCTGCCGGTGATCACCGCGGACAACCTGATCTCCGGCGGCAAGACGGTCTACCTCCAGGGGCTTCTCGGCGGCTCGGGCCGCACCACCGACCTGACGCTGGTCAACCTCGCCTCCACCGCCTCCCAGTGCACGGCCTCCCTGCTCCAGGCGGACGGCACGGTGATCGCGGGCCCGGTGGCGGTCGCCATGAAGCCGCTCTCCCACCAGGTGGTCGCGGACGTCTTCGCCGGCGGGATTGCCGCGGACGCGCGGGTGACGGCGAGCTGCACGCAGAATTTTTTCGCCTATGCCCTGATCTCCGACGCCGCCACGGGCGAGATCTCCTACGTGGGCCCGGCGGGCAACGGCGCCTCGGGGATCGGCGGTCCGCCGGCGCCGAACGGCTGCCCCACGGGCGCCACCTGCTTCGACGCCAAGGGGATCGTCCACCAGCCGACGCCCAGCAACCGGGTGCACCGCGTCACCTTCCCGGCGCCGGCCGGCGCCGTCAGCCGCCTGCGCATCTCGCTCGACGTCACGGTGGGGCCCTGGTACCCGGCGGACCCGGCGGGCAAGGGGCTGATCTACTGGTTCGTGGTCAACAAGAACTTCGACATGTTCGGCACGCTCTACTTCCGCGGCCCGGACCTGTCCCAGCCGGCCCAGCCGCAGTCGCAGGCCGTCTTCCGCCACGGGCTGGAGCTGACCCATCCGCAGAAGATCAAGATCATCCAGCCGCTCGCGGCCCAGGTGGGGCACACCTACCACTGCGAGGAGGATTACGACATGAAGAACGGCTCCGTCACGGTGACGATCACCGACACCGCCACCGGGCTGATCATGTCGCAGCTCGCGGGCGTGCCCAATCTCCACTCCTGGTCGTTCAAGGCGACCGACACGTTCCTCATCGACATGGGCTTCCCCGGCACCAACTTCGACGAGGTCCCCACCGACGGGTGGACGTACGCCAACGTGCACCTGGAGGTGTATCAGTAAACCCTCACCCCTGCCTCACCGCGAGAGGGGTGAGGCAGCGGTGTTTATTGATCGGACGGATCGGTCGGATCCGTCCGATCGGTCGGATGGTGATGAGGGGCCTACCCTCGCGCCGCGTCCTGGATCGCGGTCTGGAGGGCCTGGAGGTTGACCGGCTTGGTGAGGTGGCGGTCGAAGCCGGCCTCCAGGCTCTTGCGGACGTCCTCCTCCATGCCGTAGCCGGAGAGGGCGATCCCCCTGACGCCGTAGCGGCCGTGCAGCTCGGTCATCAGGTCGAGCCCGGTGCCGTCCGGCAGGCCGAGGTCGCTCAGCACCAGGTCGATCCGTCCGGCATGCCCCTCCGCCGCGGCGAGGCCGCCGGCGACCGAGCCGGCCACCGTGACCTCATGCCCCATCTCGCGCAGCAGGTCGGCCATCGCCTCGGCCGTGTCGGCGTGGTCCTCGACGAGGAGGATGCGCAGCGGCGGGATCTCCGGTTCCGGACCGGGCGCGGGGACCTCCCGGGCCGGGCTGCTCCGCTCCGCCTCCCGGAGGGCTCGCAGATCGCCGACCGGCAGGCGCACCGTGAGCTTCGCGCCCCGGTCCCGGCCGTCGCTCGCGGCGGTGAGATGGCCGCCGTGCAGCTCGACGATCGCCTTGCTGATGGCGAGCCCCAGGCCCAGGCCGCCGAAGCGGCGGGTGATCGCCTGCTCCCCCTGCTGGAAGGCGTCGAAGATGCCGGAGAGCACGTCCGGCTCGATGCCGATCCCGGTGTCCTCGACCTCCACCACGAGCTGAAGCCCGGTGGCGGCCTCCTCGCGCCAGGACCGCACCGTGATGGCGCCCCCCGGCGGGGTGAACTTGACCGCGTTGCTGAACAGGTTCCAGAACACCTGGGTCAGCCGCGGCGTGTCCGCCCAGACGGAATAGTCGTCCTCCGCCAGATCGAGTGACAGCCGCAGCCCCTTGTCGAACAGGTCGGCGCGCGCGGTCTGCAGCGCGTGGTCCACCGCCTGCCGCAGGTCGGCGACCTCGCGGCGCAGCTCCAGCTTGCCCCGCGCGATGCGGGTGAGGTCGAGCATGTCGTCGATCAGCCGCGCCTCCAGCTCCACGTTGCGCCGCATCATGGCGAGCTGCGGGCGCACGTCCGCCGGGATCTGGGGGTTCTCCTGGAGCCCGGAGAGCACGGCGAGCACCGGCGTCAGGGGGGTGCGCAGCTCGTGGCTCAGGGTGGCGAGGAAGTGGTCCTTGGCCTGATTGGCGGCCTCGGCCTCCTGGCGCGCCAGCTTCTCGTCGGCCACCAGGCGCTCGCTGCGCTTCCGCTCCGTGAGGTCGGTCATCACCAGGCAGATCGCCGGCTCCTCGCCGTCGTCGAGCGGCAGGGTGCTGGCGGTCAGGTAGACCGGCATCGTCTCGGCACCGGTCTGGAAGCACAGCTCCCGCTTGCCCGTGCCGTTCAGACCCTCGCGGAGCACGGCCGCGAGCTCCGGGAGATCCGCCGGGCGCACGAAGCGCCGGAGCGAGCTGCCGATCACGTCCTCCAGCGGCACCCGCGCCATCTCGGCGAAGCGGCGGTTGCAGTAGAGGATGACGCCGTCGGCCGTGAGGGTGGCGGCCCCCTCGTGCATGGCTTCGAGGAAGATGCGGTAGGAGTGGTCGGCCCCCTTCAAGGTGTAGATCTGCTCTCCCCGCCCCCCCTCCACCACCAGCGCGTCCACCTCGCCGCGGCGGATCGCGCGCAAGGTCTCCTCGGCCTCCAGGAGACGGGTCCGGAGATCCTGCGCCTCGGCCGCGAGGTCTGTCTCGTTCGCCATGGATCCCTACCCTCCAGCGGCCGCCCGCAGCTCCAGGCCGGCCAGGATCCTCTCCCGGTCGGAAAGATTTCCGATCAACTTGCGCAGCGGCCCCGGAGACCTCCGCACCAGGGTCGGCGCCACCGTGATCTGGTCGCCGGCGGCGAGGGCCGGCTGCTGATAGATGTCGATGACCTGGAGCTGATACCGCCCGGGCAGGAGCTCCTCGCAGACCTCCCGCACCCTGGCGATGGCCCGCAACGAGCTCAACGTCCCGCCCGTCACATAGAGACGCAGCATGTACCAGGGAGAGTGCGTGCCTTGCAAGGCTCGCGCCTCGGCGCCGGCCTCGTCGGGATGCCTGTTCCTGGTTTCATCCATGGCAGAAAAATCGCTGCAACTTGCGAGCCCGCGGACGTGCGGACCGTTGGAGAGGTCGCCGATGATCCGCTTCAGGGGCGACGGCAGCTCCCGCACCAGCGTGGGGATGGCCACGATCTGGTCCCGCCGGGCGAGCTGCGGGTTCTCCATCAAGTCGATCACCTCGACCGAATACTGGCCGTGCATGTGCTCGTCACAGATCCGCTTCAGATTGGCGAGAGCCATCACCGATTTGGGGGTCTGCCCCGCGACGTACAGCCGCAGGTTCCATTGCTTGGCCTCGGTTTCCATTATGCCTCGTTCTCCGAATCCTGTTGATCCCAGAAACCTGGTGATGACCTCACTGCTGGCCTTCGGTAGGATCCGCGTTAAGGGTACCACCATCCGCCTGGCGCGCGGCGGCGAGGGCCGTGCGGTCCGCCAGCTCCTCCCGCTCCTGCAGCAGCGTCTGCCGGATCCGCTTGCCGACCTCCTCCTCCTCGGCCTCGATCTCGGCCCGCAGGGCCAGGATCTGCGCCTCCATGGCTCTCTTCCGGCGGTCGAGACGGCGCCGCAGGGCCGCCAGCTCCTCCTCGCGCGCCAAGGCGGCGGCGCGCTCGCGCGCCTCCTGGCTGAGCCGCGCCGAGCCGGTCAGCACCCCCTCCGATCCCAGATAGACGTCGGCCAGCTTCACCCCCTCGTCCGTGAGCAGGAGCTCGCGGATCTGGTTCGAGTGGCTCATGCCGCGCGACTTCAGCACGTACAGCCCCCGGTTGCGCTCGCCGTTGCTCTCCAGGTTGCGCAGCGAGATCCAGGCGTCCATCAGCGAGGAGACCCCCAGGTGGGTCTCGTTCTCCTCGTCGCCGCTCGCCGTCAGGCTGATGAACAGCGCCGTGACCCCGCGGGATTTCAGGAAGTCGACCAGCCGCAGCAGCGTCACCATCACCTCGGTGGTGGAGCCGACCGTGGCGAGGTTCGACAGGGGATCGACGATCACCACGCTGGGCGCGAATTCCTGCACGCGGCGGAAGAGGGTGACCAGGTGCATCTCCAGGCCGTACAGCGTCGGCCGGCTGGCATGGAGCTGCAACAGCCCGCGATCCACCCACTGCTGGAGATCGAGGCCGATCGACTTCATGTTGCGCAGGATCTGCCCCGGCGACTCCTCCATGGCGAAATAGAGGACCCGCTCCCCCCGCCGGCAGGTGGCGTCCACGAAATGGGCCGCGATGCTGCTCTTGCCCGTCCCCGCCGTGCCCGAGACCAGGATGCTGGTGCCGCGGTAGAACCCCTGGCCGCCCAGCATGGTGTCGAGCCGCGGGATGCCGCTGGAGACGCGCTCCGTGGAGGCCGGGTGCGCGAGGTGGAGGCCGGTCACCGGCAGCACCTCCAGCCCGCGGCGGTCGATGATGAACGGGTACTCGTTGGTGCCGTGGGACGAGCCCCGGTACTTGACGATGCGCAGCCGCCGCGTCGAGACCTGCTCGTTCACCCGGTGGTCGAGCAGGATCACGCAGTCCGACACGTACTCCTCCAGCCCCTGGCGGGTGAGCTGCCCCTCCCCGCGCTCGCCGGTGATCACCACCGACACCCCCCGCTCCTTGAGGAAGCGGAACAGCCGGCGGAGCTCGGCGCGCAGGATCGCCTCGTTGCTGAAGCTGGAGAACAGCGACTCGATGGTGTCCAGCACCACCCGCTTGGCCCCCACCGACTGGATGGCGAAGTCGAGGCGCAGGAACAGACCCTCGAGGTCGTATTCCCCGCTCTCCTCGATCTCGCTGCGCTCGATCACCACCGTGTCCATCGAGATCAGCCCGCGCGCCGTCAGGTCGTCGAGGTCGAAGCCCAGCGACGCCACGTTCTTCGCCAGGTCGTCCGAGGGCTCCTCGAAGCTCATGAACACCCCGGGCTCGCCGAAGCGGGTGGCGCCGGCCACCAGGAACTGCATGGCGAACAGCGTCTTGCCGCATCCGGGGCCGCCGCACACCAGCGTCGGCCGCCCAGCCGGCAGGCCGCCGCCGGTGATCTCGTCAAAACCCAGGATCCCGGTCGGCGCCTTCTCGATGCCGCTCACGGGGGCGGAGGACGAGGAAGAAGACTGAACCGTTTCCATGCGCCAACACCTTCAGGAGAAAAGAGGTTGAGGGATGCCAGGGATCTGGCGACGGCCCATTGTATGAGAAAGAACGGGCCGGACGTCAACGGCTTCGCCGTTCTACCCCAACCACTCCCGGTACAGCTCCGGCCGGCGGTCCCGCCAGAAGAGCCGCCGCGCCGTGGAGGTCCGGCAGGCCTTGAGATCGACGTCCGTGATCACCAGGTCCTCCTCCAGGCTCCTGCCGCGGGCGAGGACCCGCCCCTCGGGATCGGCCACGAAGGACTCCCCCGCGAAATGGAGGCCGGCCTCGACGCCGACCCGGTTGGCCAGGGCGGTGAAGTAGCCGTTCTGGAAGGCGGCGGTGCGGACCTCGGCCTCGTAGAGCCCCTCCGGCCACTCGCCCACCGTGCCGGCCTGCGGGATCACCACCAGCTCGGCGCCGGCCACCCCCAGGGCGCGCATCACCTCCGGATAGTGGCGGTCGTAGCAGATGGCCACCCCGATCCGCCCCACCCGCGTGTCGTGGACCGGCACGCCGCGGTCGCCCGGATGGTAGTAGTCCCGCTCGTGGAACCCCTCGTAGTCGGTGATGTGGATCATCCGCGTCACGCCGAGCAGGCGGCCGTCGGCGTCGAAGACCGGGGAGCTGTCGAAGCGGCGCCCCTGCCGGTCGAGCTCGTAGAGGTTGAAGACGGTGACCAGCCCCAGCTCGCGGGCGCGTTCGGCGATCTGGTCCGTCGTGGGGCCGGGGATGGGCTCGGCGAGATCCAGGGCCTTCCGATCTCCCGGAAATTGGGGAAAGAACGGATCGAGGATCACCTCGGGGAAGGCGATCAGCTCCGCGCCGGCCTGAGAGGCGGCGGTCATCGTCTCCAGGCAGCGGGCGAGGTTGGCGGCGCGGTCGGATGAGGCCGCGAGCTGCGCGAGCGCGATCCGCATCTGCCTATCCTTTCGACCGCCGCTTGAACGACCAGGTGAAGGCGAAGCGGGCCACCACGGTGCCGTCGGGCGAGCGGCCGACGGTCTCCATGCGGGCCGTGGCGGGCTCGCCCGTGCGGATCGTCTCGGCCACGGCGGCGAAGGCCTTGGCGCCGTCCTCGCAAGTGAAGGTGGTGAGCGACTGCGCCTTCTTCTCGAAGCCCGCCTCCAGGTTGACGATGATCAGCGCCACCGGGGCCCGGCTGAGCTCGGTGGCCAGCATGGCCAGGGCGCCGGTGGACATCTCGGCGGCCATGGCGAGGGCGGCGAAGTAGGTCGAGCGGAACGGGTTGGTGGTCCGCCAGCCGTAGGGCACGGTGACCACGCAGCGTTCCATGTCGAGCTCCCGCACGCGCAGGCCGGCCACCAGGGCCAGCGGGACCTTCGCCAGCAGGAAGCCGCGCAGCAGGAAGGGGTTCTTGAGCCGGGCCGCCAGCTTGGCGGCCCGGGGGGTGGGAGCGGGAAGGGTGACCGGCTCGGCCATGGCATTCATCCTCTCCCCGAGGACTATATCGCCTCCGTCGAGCTCTACGGAGTCTTCGACCCGGGGATGTAGGTCAAGTCGTGGCTCAGGCGATCCTGGGACTGCAGCGGCCGGGCTCTATCCTGGTGATGGAATCGATTGGTGATTTGCTGAGTGCTCACCGTGAAGTCACATCCGAGGGCGAAGTGCCAGAAGGCGGGGCCCTTGCAAGATGGGGGATCGACGTTGGTGGATGACCCCGACCACTCGGCCGCCGTTGGCCCGAAGGGCTCCGGGATCGGGGGCAGGGCCGAGGCCGAAGTCAACTTCGCGTGATACCCCACGACGACCACGGGTTCGTGCACGCAGCTCTCAAGGTTCTCCGGCAGGGGATTGATGGCCGACGGGAAGTTTTGATAGGCGGTGTGGATCTCCACCCAATTTCCCGCCCGCAGCGGGGGGCACAGGCCACCGTCGGACCCGGTCTGGCCAACGCACCTCTGGACGTTCTCGATTCTGCAGTGGTAGTGCTGACTGCACTTATGGAGGACCTGACTGACACCTGGGCGCGGCGAGTAGGTGACAGAGTCTTCGGTCAGTCGTGTAACCTCTGGAACCGGCTCCGTCCTGTTCCAATGATCGGAGGTCAACATGCGGGGTGACTGTGGAATGGAGCAGGCCGTCGCCGTCTTCTTCGGCGCTTTCGGTGCTGGCTGAGCCGCGTCGAGGCGGCAGGCGAGCACGACGGCCCCTGCGGCGGCGATCCCTGGTCTGAAGGTGAGGGAGGGAGTCTACTTCAGGATCTCCATCAAATCTCGAAAGTCGCCACCACCGGCGCGTGATCGCTGGTGCCGACCTCCGCCAGGACCTTGCAGGAGAGGGGCTTCAGCCCGCTGCTGGCCAGGATGTAGTCGATCCGCCAGCCGATGTTGCGCTGGCGCATGTTGCGCCAGGGGGCCCACCAGGTGAACAGGCCGTCGTTGTCTGGATCGAGGGCGCGGCCGACGTCCACCAATCCATGATCGAGGAGGCCGGCGAAGAGCTCCCGCTCCTCGGGCCGCTGGCCGATGACGAATGGCTTGCGTTCCTTGGGGTGGACGTCCTGGTCGGAGCGGGTGACGTTCATGTCGCCGCAGAGGACGAGCCGCCGGCCGGCCGCGGTCATCTCGGCGGTCCAGCGCTCCAGGGCGCGCAGGAAGTCCATTTTGGCCGGGAAGTCCTTGCCGCCGTTGGGCACGTAGATCGAGGCCACCACGAGGTCGCCGCTGGTGGTGGCGGTGACGATGCGTGTCTCGA
This sequence comes from Acidobacteriota bacterium, assembly GCA_003223675.1. Taxonomy (GTDB): domain Bacteria; phylum Acidobacteriota; class Thermoanaerobaculia; order Multivoradales; family UBA5704; genus DATARR01. The sequence continues at coordinate 11,316 of QHVW01000184.1, read as the reverse complement.
GGTCGAACCCGGGATGCTCGAAGCGGGGCTCCTCCGGGAAGACCTCCCGCCGCAGGTGGAGGCTCACCCCCGAGTAGCCGCCCGCCCCGTGCCAGTAGCACCAGTAGCCGTTCAGCTCGCACAGCTCCTCCGCGAGCTGGGTGGGGGAGGCCTTGATCTCCTGCAGGCAGATCACGTCCGGCCGGTCGCGCTCCAGCCACTCGAGGAATTGCGCCTGGCGGGCGCGGATGCCGTTGACGTTCCAGGTAGCGACGGTGAGTGCCATGGCGGGGAGATAATAGCTGAAAGGACGAACACGGACGAGCACCGGCCTTCATGGACGAAACACGGACGAGCTCCGCACGTCCCAAGCCTGTCCGTGAGTGTCCGTGCCCGTCCGTGTCAGTCCGTGTAGGGCTCCCGCAGCTTCACCGGCGGGCTTTTCTTCACCTTGCTCTCCCGCAGGTTGAGCATCTCGACGAGCACCGAGAAGGCCATGGCGAAGTAGATGTACCCCTTGGGGATGTGGACGCCGAGCCCCTCGGCGATCAGCGAGACGCCGATCAGCAGGAGGAAGGAGAGAGCCAGCATCTTGATCGTGGGATGGCGGGCCACGAAGTCGCTGATCGGCGCGGCGGCCCACATCATCACCGCGACCGCGAGGACCACGGCCGTGATCATCACCGCCAGGTGGTTGGCCATGCCGACGGCGGTGATCACCGAGTCGAGCGAGAAGACGATGTCGAGCAGCAGGATCTGGACGATCACGGCGGAGAAGCGGGCCACCACACGGGCATTCGCCTCCCCCTCCTCCCCCTCCAGCCGCTCGTGGATCTCGCGGGTGGCCTTGAAGATCAGGAAGAGCCCGCCGATGATCAGGATGAGGTCGCGGCCGGAGATCTCCTGGCGGAGCACGGTGAAGAGGGGAGAGGTCAGCTTGGCCATCCAGGCGATAGAGGCGAGCAGGCCGATGCGCAGGAACATGGCCAGGAAGAGCCCGAGCCGCCGCGCCCGCGGCTGCTGGCGGTCCGGCAGCTTTCCCACCAGGATGGAGATGAAGATGACGTTGTCGATGCCGAGGACGATCTCGAGCACCGTCAGGGTCACCAGCGCGAGCCAGTTCTCAGGGTTGGTCAGCCACTCCATCCGCGCCTCCTTCCGCCCGCCCGGGCGGGGCGGATTCTATCCCACGGCCCCTTGAAGCTCATGAGATAATGCCCTCGCCATGAGCGATACGACGACCCGGGGGATCCGGGTCCAGGTCCAGAGCTTCTACGACGAGGAGCGCAGCTCGCCGCCGGAAAACTATTATTTCTTCGCCTACAAGGTGACGATCTCGAACGTGGGCGAGGAGGTGGCCCAGCTCCTGAGCCGCGAGTGGATCGTCACCGACGGCAACGGCGAGACCCAGCGGGTGCAGGGCCCCGGGGTGGTCGGCGAGCAGCCGGTGCTGGCGCCGGGCGAGGCCTTCGAATACACCTCCTTCTGCCCCCTGCCCACCCCCGTGGGCTCGATGCACGGCTCCTACCTCATGGTGCTGACGAACGGCGAGCGCTTCGAGGCCGAGATCGCGCCGTTCTCGCTGTCGGTGCCGCACGCCGTGAACTGACTCCTCCCTGGGACCGCCGGCGTCCCCAGGGAGGGCTGTGGCTCACGGCTTGCAGTTTCCCCTCGCATGGCCGCGAGGAAAGACCGCGTCGAAGCCGTCGCCGTGCCCGCCGAGGCGCTGGCGGGGGAGTTTCCGGAGATCGACCTCCCGGTGCGGCCGCCGTTCCCACCGATGGAAGCCAGGCCGGCCTCCCGCCTGCCCGGCGGCGAGGGGTGGCTCTATGAGCCGAAGTGGGACGGCTTCCGCTGCCTGGCGTTCCGCAAGGGCGGGACGGTCGCCCTCCAGTCGAAGAGCGGCCAGCCGCTCGACCGCTACTTCCCCGAGATGGTCGAGGCCTTCGGCGCCCTCCCCCTGAAGACGTTCGTGCTCGACGGCGAGATCGTCATCGAGAGCGGCGGCGGCCTCGATTTCGACGCCCTGCTGCAGCGCATCCACCCGGCCGCCAGCCGCATCCGCAAGCTCGCCCGCGAGACCCCGGCCAGCTTCCACGCCTTCGACCTGCTGGTGGACGAGCGGGGGAGATCCCTGGTCCCCAAGCCTCTCTCCGAGCGCCGCGAGCGGCTGGAGGCGCTGTTCGGGAAGATCCCCAAGGGCGGCCGCGTCCTCCTCTCGCCGGCCACGCCGGACCGCGGGAGGGCCGAGCGCTGGTTGAAGGATCTTGGCGGCGGGGGGCTCGACGGCGTGGTCGCCAAGCGGCTGGAGCCCCCCTACCTCTCGGGAGAGCGGGAGGGGATGGTCAAGGTCAAGCGGGTGCGCACGGCCGACTGCGTGGTCGGCGGCTTCCGCTGGGCCCAGGCCGGCAGCAGGAACGAGGGGCAGATCGGCTCGCTGCTGCTCGGCCTCTACGACGACGCCGGGCGGCTGGATCACGTCGGCTTCTCGTCGAGCTTCACGGCGGAGGAGCGCCGGGAGCTCAAAGCGATCCTGCTGCCGCTGCGCGAGCCCCCGGGCTTCACCGGCCGGGCGCCGGGCGGTCCCAGCCGCTGGAGCCAGGGACGGTCGACCGAGTGGGAGCCGCTGCGTCCCGTCCTGGTCTGCGAGGTGCGCTACGACCACTTCTCCGGCGGGCGCTTCCGCCACGGCACCAAATTCCTGCGCTGGCGGCCGGAGAAGAAGCCGGAGCAGTGCACGTTCGCGCAGGTGGAGGCGCCCTGAAACTCCCGGAATCGTCCCCCCGTAGTGACTCCTGGAGGTGACGAAATCATGGGTCTGATCGCCGGTCTCTTCCTGCTGATTCTCCTCGCCGGGGCGGCTTTCGTGGCGCTGACCGTCTTCGCGGTGCTGTTCAAGCTGGTCTTCAAGGTCGTGCTCTTCCCGGTGGCGCTGGTCTTCGGGGCGCTGAAGCTGGTGATGGTCGTGGTGGGGGCGGTGGTGGGGCTGGTCTTCCTGGTGGCGCTCGGGCCGGTGCTGCTGGTGGTGGCGCTCCTGTCCCTGCCCCTCCTCCTGCTCGGCGGCGTGGCCTGGGCGGCGGTGCACGCGCTGGCCTAGCGATGGCACCTTTCTTGCTTTTCTATAGGTTTGGGCCACGCGCCCTGAAAACCCGAAAACGACGAGAAGGGGAACGTTATGAAAATAGCCAGCAGAACCATCGCTTCAGCCGCCATCGTGGCGTCGCTCCTGCCCATGATGGCTGCTCGGCCGGCCGAAGCGCAGCGGAACGTCCAGCGGAAGGACGTCGCCGAGATCACCATCCTGGTGCGCAACATCGACGACAAGTCCGACGCGGCCCGCATCCAGTCGGGCGGCACCATCACCATCGCCGAAGGGGCGCACGTGCGGGTCAACGTGGAGGCCCAGCTCTACGACTCCCGGACGCCTGTCTACCCGGTGACCGAGTTCACCGACCTGAACCGGGGCGGCGTCCGCATCACCCGCGGCAACGCGGCCAACGGGGCGGTGGACCTCGAGGTCCTGCCGATGCGCAACCCCAACCGCATCCAGCGGATCGGCTACACCATCACCGACAACCGGGTGCCGGCGAGCCTGCGGACGGGGAGCTTCAACATCCAGGTCGCTCCGCCCACCCGCGGCGCCGCCGCGGACTATGACCAGGGGCGGCCGGGATACACACACGACCGGCCGGGGTATGGCGGCGGCGCTTGGAGCTATGACCGCGCCCGCGACCTCACGCGCGCCCTCTACCAGGGGATCCTGATGCGGGACCTGGATCCGGACGCCCGCGGCACCATCGACTCGGTCCGCAACGGCGGCTACAGCGCCCTGGTGGACGCGGCGGTCAGCATCGCCAACAGCAACGAGAGCCGGATCACCATCCCGGGCCGGGGGGTCAGTCCCGTGGAGCGGCTCAACGCGCTCTACAACACCCTGCTGGGGCTCGACAACACCACGGCCGACCAGAGCCAGTGGAACCGCGACTTCCGGGCCATGCGCGACGGCCAGATCGCGCAGGTGGTCGAGAGCATCGTCCGCTCCGACCGCTTCCGCTCCCGCTACAACATCTGACCGTCCTCCCGGGCGGAGACCGGTGGGCCCTCCCGCGGGAGGGTCTTTTCGTTTTTGAAGACGACAGTGCGTCCCCGCCAGAGGACGGCACACCCGGCCGGCCACCCCCCGGCGCTCGCCTAAATTCATCTTCTACAAGGGTTTACTTTTTCCAGGCGCAATGGCACCCGCCTTGCTCTTTCGCGTCTTCGTCAGAAAAAGGAGAGAATAAGATCATGATCCCATACAGATGCAGCCTGGCGGTTCTGGGTTGGATGGTCTCGTCTGCGCTGGCCTGGGCGCAGGGGGGATCCACGGCGTCATCGCCGGTGGTCGGTGACGCGATCGACGTCCGGGTGGTCAACGTGGAGGTGGTGGTCACGGATTGGCGGGGGAACCGGGTGACCGGCCTCAAGCCCGGCGATTTCCGCCTGAAGGTGGACGGCAAGACGATCCCCGTCGAGTACTTCACCGAGGTGCGGGACGGCCGCGCCGCGGCCCCGGTGGCGAGCTCCGGGGCGCCGGTGCCGGGGATCGAGGCCGGAGAGACGATCGGCACGCAGTATCTGGTCTTCATCGACGACTTCTTCTCGATCGGAGCGCAGCGCGACGTGGTGCTCGCCTCGCTGAAGAAGGAGCTCGGCCGGCTGGGCCCGGCGGACCGCATGTCGATCGTCGACTGGGACGGCTCCCGGCTGGTACGGCTGGCGGACTGGTCGGCGTCGCGCCAGGAGCTGGCGGCGGCCCTGGACCGGGCGCAGGCCCGGCCGGCGCGCGGGCTGGAGCAGCGGGTGGCGCTCAACTTCCTGCGCGAGGAGCAGCGCGACTCCCACCTCTATGAGGCGCGCGCGTCCAGGGTGTCCACGGGAGCGGACGACCAGCTCGACCGCATCCTGGGGAGCAACCCGGGGCTGAGCCTGGCCGAGATCGACTACGGCCAGATCCTCTCCGCGCAGATCGAGGGGGCCTCGTCGGCGGTGATCAGCGCTATGCGGGGCTCGGCTCCGCCGGCCGGCCGCAAGGTGCTGCTGCTGCTCTCGGGCGGCTGGCCGTTCTCGGTCCAGGACTACGTCCAGCTGGGCCGGACGGCCTTCACCCGCGAGCTGCCGGAGAGCCTGCCGTACCTCCAGGAGCTGGCCGACACCGCCAACCTGCTCGGCTACACCCTCTATCCGGTCGACGTGCCGGGGCTCACCTCCACGGTGGCGAGCGCGGCCTACAACCCCATGGACGGGCATCCGAGCCAGATCTTCGGACAGGATTACGGCAATCCGGCCGACAACCCCCGGCCCACGGTGCTGACCCCGATCTTCGGGTCCGATTCGAACGCGGAGGGGACGCTCCTCTATCTCGCCCGCGAGACCGGCGGCAAGGCGATGCTGAACGGCAACCGCGAGCTGGCGCTCAGCCGGACCGGCGACGACACCCGCTCCTACTACTGGCTGGGCTTCACGCCGGCCTGGCAGGGCGACAACGACAGCCACAAGGTCGAGGTGGAGATGGTGCCCCGGGGATTGCGGTCGCGCTCGCGGCGCGGCTTCCTCGACCTCTCGCGTCCGGCGGCGGTGGCGATGAAGATCGACAGCGCCCTGCTCTTCGGCGAGCTGCCGGACGGCAAGCCGCTGGGCATCCACCTCGGCGCGCCGGTCAGGGCGAAGGGCAAGGGGCGGGGGATGACCGAGATCCCCGTGACGCTCGACATCCCGACCAGCGCGGTGACCCTGCTGCCCGGGAGCGACGGCCACTACCGGGGCCAGGCGGAGCTGCGCATCGCCGCCCTCGACGACCGGGGGAACCAGTCGGTCGCGCCGCCGCTGCGGGTCGACGTCTCCTCGCCGCAGCCGCCGTCCGAGGGTGGCGTGGTGCACTACCAGACGCAGATCTTCCTGCGCGGCCACACCACCCACGTGGTGGCCGCGCTCTACGATCCGGTGAGCGGCGAGGTCGCGGCCGGCCGGGCGGAGCTGGAGGAGAAGCCGTGAAACGGGCCTGGCCGCTGGCCCTGCTGCTATCCGCCCTCTCGCTGTCCTCCGCCGCCCGCGCGGCGGAGGACGTCCCGCCGTCCTTCGGCGAGTCGATCGACGTCCGCGTGGTCAACGTCGAGGCGGTGGTGACCGACGGCCAGGGCAACCGCGTCTCCGGCCTCAAGCCGGAGGACTTCCGCCTGCGCGTCGACGGCAAGGAGGTGCCGGTCGAGTACTTCAGCGAGGTGAAGGACGGCGAGGCCCTCGCGGCCGCCCCCGAGGCATCCCGAGCTCAGCCCCCGGTGAACGCCGCCGGCGGAGCCGCGGTGCAGGGAGCCGCCGAGGGGCGGGTCGGCACCTATTACCTCCTGTACGTCGACGACTTCTTCTCGGTCCCGGCCCACCGCGACACGGTGCTCAAGGCGCTCAAGGCCGACCTCGGCCGCCTGGGCCCGGACGACCGCATGGCGATCGTCGCCTATGGCGGTGGGCGGCTCACCATGATCTCCAACTGGTCGGGCTCGCCAGCCGATCTGGGGCGCGCGTTCGACCGGGCCATCGCCCGCCGGTCGAATGGCTTGCTGCGGCGCTCCGAGCGGACCACCTCGGACAACGACGAGGCGTTCGCGGAAATGGCGGCCAACGCCGACGGCGATTCCCCCCCTGACTCCGCCCAGCCGCCGGGGTTGAGCGACATTCAGCGCCTCTACGCGAACGACCTGGTCCGCCAGGTCAAGGGGGACGTCCAGGCGGCGGTGAGCGCCATGCGCGCCTTCGCGGCGCCGCACGGGCGCAAGGTGATGCTGCTGCTCTCGGGCGGCTGGCCGTTCTCGGTGCAGAGCTACGTCGCCCGCGGCGACGGGGCCTTGCCCACCAAAGAGAACCTGCCCGGCGGGGAAGAAATCTACGGCCCCCTCGCCAGGACGGCCAACCTCCTGGGCTACACCCTCTACCCGGTCGACGTCCCCGGGATTCAGGCCGGAGCGGTGGACATCACGTCAGCGGGGCAGCAGACGACGGCCCAACTGCGCGCGGGCCGGGGCCGTCACAACCCCCTCGCCAACGACCCTCCTCCTTCCCTCGAGACCCCCGTGGACGTCGGCGGCGGCAACATTCCGGAGGAGGAGGTCGAAGGGTCTCTCAAGTACCTCGCCCAGGAGACCGGCGGCAAGCCGATCCTCAACACCAACCGCGGGCTGGCCCTCGCCCTCGCCCGGGACGACACCCGTTCCTACTACTGGCTCGGCTTCTCACCGAGTTGGAAGCATGACGACAAGCGCCACGAGATCCGGCTGGAGGCGCGGCGGAGCGGCCTCAAGGTGCGCACCCGCACCGGCTTCCTCGACCTCTCGCGCAAGGCCGAGGTCGCGATGATGGTGGAGAGCGCGCTGCTCTTCGGCAGCCCGCCGGGGGCGCTGCACATGCCGTTCAAGGTCGGCGAGGCCGTCCGCTCCAAACGGGGGGAGGTTGAGATCCCGGTCACCCTCGGCCTGCCGGTGGACCTGATGACGGTGGTGCCGGACGGGCGGAAATTCACGGTCCAGCTCGAGCTGCGGTTCGCGGCCTCCAGCGCCAACGGCGACACGGCCGAGATCCCGGTAGTGCCGGTCACCCTCACCTCGGACCACCAGCCGGCGCCCGGCAAGGTGGTGAAATACGAGACCAAGGTCAAGCTGCACGGCAAGGCCGACCACCTGGTGGTGGCCGCCTACGATCCGCTGAGCGGCAAGATCGCCACGGCGGAGGCGGACGTGACAGCCCCCTGAAACGTATTTATGCTGGAAGACAAAGGTACTTGAGAGCCTGACACCCGGAGACATCTATTCATGAGACGACTGCTGATTTTGCTTCTGCCCCTTCTCGTCGTGGCGCCCGGCGTCCGGGCGGCCGACGACGTCCCACCCTCCTTCGGCGAATCGATCGACGTCCGCGTGGTCAACGTCGAGGCGGTGGTGACCGACCGCCAGGGCAACCGAGTCACCGGCCTCAAGCCGGAGGATTTCCGCCTGCGCGTCGACGGCAAAGAGGTGCCGGTCGAATACTTCAGCGAGGTGCGCGACGGCGAGGCCGGCCCGGCCGCCCCCCCGGCGGCGGCGCAATCCGAGGCGCCCCCGGCGAAGGCCGCCGGCGGGGCCGCGGTGCAGGGGCTGGCCGAGGGGCGGGTCGGCACCTACTACCTCGTCTTCGTCGACGACTACTTCTCGATCGCGGCCCAGCGCAACATCGTGCTCAAGGGGCTCAAGGAGGACCTCGGCCGTCTGGGGCCGGACGACCGCATGGCGATCGTCGCCTACGACGGCGGACGGCTCGCGATGATCTCCAACTGGTCGGGATCGCCGGCCGATCTCGCGCAGGCGTTCGACCGCGCCATGGCGCGCAAGACGCAGGGCTTCTACCGGCGGACCGAGCTGACCAGCCTGGCGAACGATCAGGCGTTCGCCAGGCAGACGGTCGGCGACAACTCGCCGCTCGACCTCACCACCCGCCAGGTGGGCCTCACCGACGTCCAGCGCGGTTACGCGGACGCCCTGGTCCGCCAGATCAAGGGGGACGTGCAGGCGGCGGTGAGCGCCATGCGGGCGTTCGCGGGGCCCCATGGCCGCAAGGTGCTGCTGCTGCTCTCCGGCGGCTGGCCGTTCTCGGTCCAGACCTACACCGCCGGCGGCAGCGTCATTCCGACCAAGGAGCTGCCTGAAGGGGACGAGATCTACCGGCCGCTCGCCAGCACCGCCAACCTCCTGGGCTACACCCTCTATCCGGTCGACGTCCCGGGGGTCCAGAGCCCGGCGGCGGACGTCAACGCCCTGCCGCCGCCGACCGCGGACCACCCGGCCTCGGTGCGCGGGCCTCTCAACGGCCCCGACCAGACCCCGAATTCGGGGAGCCTCATCGGCGGCTTCGGCAACCTCTCCGAGCAAGAGATCGAAGGATCGCTCAAGTACCTGGCCCAGGAGACCGGCGGCAAGCCGATCCTCAACACCAACCGCGCGCTGGCCCTCTCCATGGCCCGGGACGACACCCGCTCGTTCTACTGGCTCGGCTTCTCGCCGAGTTGGAAGCACGACGACAAGGGGCACCGCATCCAGCTCGAGACGCGGCGCAAGGACCTCAAGGTGCGCACCCGCAGCAACTTCCTCGACCTCTCGCGCAAGGCCGAGGTGACGATGACGGTGGAGAGCGCGCTGCTCTTCGGCAACCCTCCGGGGGCGCTGCGGATGCCGCTGAAAGTCGGCGACGCCGTGCGCTCGAAGCGGGGGGAGGTCGAGATCCCCATTACCCTCGGCCTGCCGGTGGACCTGATGACGGTGGTGCCGAACGGCAACAAGTTCACCGCCCAGCTCGAGCTGCGCTTCGCCGCCTCGGATGCGGAGGGGAACACCGCCGACATCCCGATAGTGCCGGTCACCCTCACCTCGGACCACCAGCCGACCCCCGGCAAGGTGGTGAAGTATGAGACCAAGGTCAAGCTGCGCGGCAAGGCCGACCACTTGGTGGTGGCCGCCTACGATCCGCTGAGCGGCAAGATCGCCACGGCGGAGACGGACGTGAAGTTGCCGTAGGGTCCGCCCGGGCGCCCGGGAATCAATGCCCGGGCGGGGTCTATTTCTGCACCGACTCCAGGTACGCCACCAGGTCCTTGATCCGCTCGCGGACCTCGGTCTCCTGGTCGGAGTCGCGGCCGCTCTCGCGGAAGGTCAGGCCCCAGACGGGCATGCTGCCCGGCCCGTGGCCGTGGATCTCCAGACGGCCGTCGATGATGGCGGCGATCCGGGCCTCGGGGAAGGCGCCGCCGTTGCGCTCACGGATGCGGGTCAGGTCCGCGGGCTTGACCTTGAGCACCTCCGCCATGGGGCCGTTCCCCGCGGCGGAGGCGCCGTGACAGCTCGCACAGTAGGCCCTGTAGGTGCGGACTCCGGCTTCGGCCCGTGATTCCTTGCGGTCCTGGGACCCACCTGGCGCGGCGGTCTGCGAGAGCGGCAGAGCCGCGGCCAGGCTCGCGAGGCCCAGGAAGGCGATCATTTGCAACCCTTCCTTCATCTTGGCTCGCATGACGGCACCTCCAGCTCTGTTGTACACCGGAGGGGCCCCCGACACGGCCCTGCCAAAGGATGGGTGGGGAGACGCGAAGGGGTGGGTCAGCGCCCCCGGCGGACGAGGTAGTCCTCGCGCAGCAGGGAGTAGAGGAAGTTGTCCACCCGCCGGCCGCGGAGCTTGAAGTAGCCGCGCAGACGCCCCTCGCGCTCGAAGCCGCTCTTCTCCAGCACCCGCTGCGAGCCGAGGTTCTCCACCGCGCAGCGGGCCTCCACCCGCTCGAGCAGGGTGTTGTGGAAGAGGTCGTCGAGGAGGATCGCCAGCGCCTCGCTCATCACGCCGCGGTTCTGGAAGACGGTCGAGAGGGCGTAGCCGACCTCGGCCAGGCCGTGCTCCCAGTTGCTCACCACCAGGGTGATCCAGCCGGCCGGCTGGCCGTCCACCTGCACGATCCATTGGAACTTCTCGCCCCGGCCGCGGTAGAGGTCGGCCATGCGCTGGCTGGCGACGTCGGCGCGGAGCTGCGCGGTCGGCAGCTCGTTCAGGGGCTGGTAGCGGCGCACGCTCGTCTCGGCGCGCCACTGGCGGAGGAGGTCCGCGTCCCGGGGCGCCGCCGGACGCAACGTCACCTGAAGGCTGAGTCGACGCTCGGGTACGGCCATGGCGGTTATTTTAGCCGCAGCGCCCGCCAATCCAGAAGATCGCGGGTGCCTCGAAAAAAACATTTCACGCCGCTTCGGCGGAACGGGGGGCGTCAGCCGCCGGCCCCGGCCGCGCCGGTGGCCGCTCCGCCCTCCCGCCCGCGCGCCCACCAGTCGCGCACCGACGGCAGGTAGCTGAGGACGGCCATGTAGCCGTACCCCTGGACGAACAGGAGGAGGAACGGGACCGACATCCACATCCCCGCCACCAGGGCGTAGATCGTGATCCCCACGAAATAGAGGGCGAGGAGGGCCTCGATCAGCCGCGTGGGATCGGTGCCCACCCGGTAGCGCTTGGTCGTCCAGCTCTGCCCGGCCTTCTCGATGCGGTACTTGGGCGTGCGATGGAAGACGCCGCCGTCCTGGAACAGGCCGGAGAGCACCGCCCGGGCGTTGTTGACCGAGAGGCCGATGCCCACCGACATCAGGGCCGGCAGGTAGCGGATCTCCCCGGACCACTCCTCGTTGCCCGCCACCTGGCTCATCAGGTAGAAGGTGAGCACCGAGGCGGTGGCCGACAGGAAGAGCGGGAGGTCGACCAGCAGCAGCATCGCCACCGAGGTCCCCCGGCGCAGCATCATGGCGGGGA
>QHVW01000793.1 GCA_003223675.1 Acidobacteriota bacterium | reverse complement strand
CCGCGATAGAGATCCTCATCTACCGCAAGCATGTCCAAGGCCTCGTGGTATTGCCCATCTTCCGTCAGATAACGCGCCAGGTTGTAGCGGGCGCAGAGGTAAAGTCGCGGCTCTTGGTTGCCGCGGAGCTCCTTGAGCGCCGCCGTCGTGGCTTCAATGGCGGGAGCGGTATCCCCTCGGAAGAAGCACAAGGCTCCGAGTTTGATCAGCACCCGGGCCGTTGCTATCCTGTCTCCGCTGACCCGGCAGAACATCGCCGCGCGGATCAAAAGCTCCTCCGCCCGCTCAAACTGCCGCTGATCCATGCGAAGAGAGCCCTCCAGGTGGTCCACCTGGGCGAGGATCTCGGTATCGGTGACTCCATGATGCGTAACCACGTATCGCGCGTGACTGAAGTGGTCTTCAGCTTCCCGGAGATTCCCGCCAGCCCGGAAGGCATTGGCCATATGAGCGGTGGCAAGCGCGATCAAGTCGAAGGATTGAGGCATCCGGGGATTCCGATGGACCACCAGTCGTGCAAGCGCCGCGAGGTGAAAGGCCTCCTCTCGGTTTTCATAGACCCGTTTGCGACTCTCGTCCACGAGAAGCCGGACGAGCGTCGAGCTCCGGAAACGACTGCGGGCACGCTCTACTCGCTGCGCACGTTCCTCCCGCGAGAGAGACAGAAGGTCTTCAAGGTCCCTCGTCGCGTCTCGCTGCTCGTTTTCCATCCTGGGTAACTGCTTCTCGATCAGAGCGGGGAGTATCTGCAAGGCCCGGCCGTAATCCCCTCCCGTTGCCGCCCGCTGTTCCTTCTGAAACTCCGTAATCTCTTTCCGACACGTCGGGCAGAGACTCATGAGGTGCTCCAGCCCCACCCCAGTAACGACACTTGGGGTGAGCTCGCCACGAAGAACACCCCAGAGAAGGTCCCGAGTCAGATGGACGTCGGCCACTCGTCTCCTCCTTGTGCAAAACGAGCTCGTCTCGATGCGAGTCTACAGCAAGAAGGTTCCCGGGGGAAGTCACAAAGTCGATAACGGCGATATCGCATCCTCTCGCCGTCACCGGAGGAGATGTCCTAACCGTAACGCAGGGAGCGGGTCATGGGACCACCTTCAATCTCCCTGGCTAGGCTAAGGGCACCAGGAGGAGCTTTCTCTAGATTGGTGGGTGGAGGCGCCCTCTACCTGTACAGCGTGACCTGCCATCTCAAAAAGTCAGCCAGAGTCTCTCCGCGCCCGAACAGGTGAAACTGCCACTCGGGCGGAAGCGTGGGATCGGCGGCCGACGTCCAGATCAGGCTCACCTTCCGGGTCTCCCGGTGGATCGCGAAGACCTCGTCCCAGCAGGACGAACGCTTCTCCGCGGCGAACGGCACCTCGCCTGGGAACTGCGCCATCAACTGCTCATCCTCGACGTAGTGACGGTAGACGGCGACGATGCTGTCAACGTCGAGAAAAATGTGCCGTCGATAGAGGTCCCATCCCGAGATGCTCTTGAAGATGCCCGGGGTGTCCGGTTTCTGGCCGTCGCTCAGCTCCAGCAATCGCACCAGGAGCTCAGGAAGCTCGAACCCGAGATCCCGCTCGGCCTGGCGGATCTTCTCGGAGGGGCAGGGCTCATTCAGAGAGGCAAACGCCTTGCTGTAGCGCTTCAAAACCCCTGTGAATTGCTCCCAGGCTGAGGCCAGGTCTTCCACTGCAGGTCTCCTTATGCCTCCGAGGCTTCGGGCTGCCTCTGATCCTATCAAATCGCTTCCGTAGCACCAAAGTGCTACACTGAAGCCCATGGTCAAGGATCTGAAATTGCGCCAGGCGGGTGGCTCGGTCAGCGCGACGCTGCCCAAGGACATGGCGGACCGTCTTCATCTCGCGCCGGGAGACCGCGTGCTCGCGGTCGAGACCGACAAGGGGATCCTGCTGACCCCCTACGATCCTCACGTCGAGCAGGCCCTCGAAATCGCGGCCCGCGCGGCCAAGAGATATCGCAACGCCCTGCGGGAGCTCGCGAAGTAGCCGATGCGTGAGCCGGTCTGGGTCGACCGCCTCGTCGTCGACGCGGTTCATCTCGATCAGTTGAGAGAGCACGGCGGGAGCCAGGGCCTCCGCGACGAGAATGCCCTGGAATCCGCCCTCGCCAGAGCGCGCAACAAGTGGGCGTACGAGCCCACCTCCGACCTTGCCCTGCTGGCGGCGTCCGATGGTTACGGTCTCGCGACCAGCCATCCTTACCAGGACGGCAACAAACGTGTCGCCTTTCTGGTCATGGTGATCTTCCTCGGCCTGAACGGTTGGGATTTCGTCGCTCCGGAGGTGGAGGTGGTCTCCACGATGCTCGCGGTGGCAGCGGGCCGGTGCGCGGAGGCCGAGCTCGCGGAGTGGCTCCGGAAGCACATCGTCCCGCTCTCCTGAGCGCGCGGGCCTGTCCTGCCCCTGGGCACAAAGAGGCCAGAGAGGACGGCCGCCGCCCGCCGTCCCCCTGGCAAAGGGTGTATCAATTGTCAAAGAACGTCCCCTGCCCGCCTCGCGAGCGAATCCCCGGAGTCGTTGCGGCGGTCCTTGGTCTCCGGAAGCCCGGCTGCCCGTTCGGCGCCCTTCGAAGAGCTTCCCGAGGAAGGGGGGTTGCACTGGACATACTATGCAGCATAGAATCTGGACTGTCAAGGCCCCTTGGCAGGATCGGGCTCCGGCTTCGTGCCGCTGAAGCGGCTTCTCTTGCGGCATTCCCCGGTCTTCGAGCCTCGTGAAGGAGAGATCGAGGCTCATTCCCCACAGGGAATGCCATGCGATACGTGGGGAACGTCGCGCGAAGAGCTTGCAATGCCGCATTCCCTCCTCTTCGCGTGACATTCCCTCCTCTTCGCGCCGCATTCCCCACGCTTCGCGCCATTCGAGCTCGGGGGAATGGAACGCGAAGAGCTCTTCGAGCCACGCGAAGGCGGGGGAATGGGACGCGAAGAGTCGTTCGAGAGGCTCGAAGCCGAGGGAATGGGACGCGAAGAGGTCTTCGAGCCACGCGAAGCCGAGGGAATGGGACGCGAAGAGGTCTTCGAGCCACGCGAAGCCGAGGGAATGGGACGCGAAGAGCTCTTCGAGAGACTCGAAGGCGGGGGAATGCCTCACGAAGAGCTCTTCGCGTCTCTCGAAGCGGAGCTCGCGGCGCTTTCCCTCGCCTTCGGATGACGCGAAGAGCGGGGAATGCCACGCGAAGAGCAGGGAACGCGGCGCGAAAGGGTCTTTGAAGGCTGCGAAGCCCTCTTCCGGAAGGAGGAGGACGGGGGAACGAGGCTCGTCGCGCGCATCGCGCCGCGGCTCTCCCCCACGTTCTTTGACAGATGATGTACCCAGGCCGGGGAACGGGCGGGCGGACCGCTCCCCGGCTCCCTCCTATTCCTTGTCCCTCAGCTCAGGACCGGCGGGTCCTCGCCCAGGGCCGTGGCGAGGTCGATCAGGTGCTCCTGCTCGTCCTTGAGGATCTCGCGGATGTGCTCGGCGATGGCGTACTCGTTCAGGGCCTCGCACTGCTTCACCCGCCGGCGGTACTGGCGGATGGTCTCGCTCTCGTTCTCGAGGTCGAAGCGCAGGAGCTCCCGGGCGTCCTCGGACATCTTGACCGGCTTCGGCGACACCGTGGGCGTGCCGCCCAGGTAGTCGATCTGGCCCGAGATGATCAGCGCGTGCGACAGCTCCTCCGCGGCGTGCGTCTCGAGCTCCTTGGCGATGGACATGTACTCGGCCCCCTTGAGGACCTGGGAGTACACCACGTAGGCGATGATCGCCTGGTACTCGCGCGCCAGGTCCTCGTTGAGCGCGTCGATGAGCTCCTGCCGGCTTCCGGTCCCGGCGGCAGGTGTCACAGAATTGTCGGCCATGGCTCCCTCTCCTCCTCCATCCTGAGCGGCACGATTGCCGCGCGCAGATCCGCGGATCTCGGCCCAGCTCTCTTGCGAAAACGGGGCCAGCGGGGGTCTGTTAGGATCTGCTTCCAGGCCGCGCACCGGCGGCGCCGTAGTAGGGAAAGCGATATCAGGGAAAGGGGAATGGCATGGCGATCAAGGTCGGGGAGAGGATCCCCAACGTGAAGCTGACCACGGTCCGCGAAGGCAAGTTCGAGAGCGTCTGGACGGACGATTTCTTCAAGGGGCGGAAGGTGGTGCTGTTCGCCGTGCCCGGGGCCTTCACCTCGGTCTGCTCGGACCATCACCTGCCCGGCTTCGTCGAGCTGGCCGGCCATCTGAAGTCCCGGGGCGCGGACGTGGTGGCCGGCACGGCGGTGAACGACATCGAGGTGCTCCGCGCCTGGTTCAAGCTGCAGGAGGTGGGCGACAAGATCGTCCCCCTGGCGGACGGCAACGGCGACTTCGCCCGCGCCATGGGTCTGGAGCTCGACGCCCGCGCCTTCAGCATGGGGCGATTTTGCAGGCGCTGTGATCTCACCCTCGGCCCCTTGTTGCGGAATAGGGGTAGGTTGACGTAGGGGCGGCCCTATGTGGCCGCCCTGGGTGGGGTGGGACCGTATGGCTGCAATAGGCCCCCGCCCAGGGCGGCCACATAGGGCCGCCCCTACGGATTCTCATTCCATTTGATGCTCCCTCAGAACCGCCACCCGAACCCCAGCGTGAGGTCCTCGGAGCGGTGCCCCGCGTCAAAATGCGCGGTGGGCCAGCGGGAGCGGAGCTCCGGGCGCAGATAGAATTTTGGGGAGAGCGCGACCTCGACTCCGATCGCGGCGTGCACCGT
>QHVW01000792.1 GCA_003223675.1 Acidobacteriota bacterium | reverse complement strand
TCGTGGAATTCGCGGAGGCGCTGCTCGCGGGTCTCCCCCATGTGGGTGGACTTGGGGTCGGCATCCAGATAATGGGGGTTGATCTGGAAGGGGACGAGCCCAAGGGCCTCGAAGGAGGCAGGCTCTACGATCGGCATGTCGTTGGTGGTGCGGATGGTGGACGCCGCGATGTTGGTGCCGGCGCTGCTCCCCATGTAGGGCATGCCGGCCAGGGCCCGCTCGCGCAGAAGGGGGAGGAGCCCGGAGTCCTGGAGGGTCTTGAGCAGACGGAAGGTGTTGCCGCCGCCGGTGAAGACCGCCTCCGCCGCGCGTACCGCCCTCCGGCCCGCCTCGTCGGCCGTCAGGGTGGCGACCTCGACGCCGATCGCCGCCAGCCGGTCCCGCACCCGGGCGCCGTACCCCGCCCGGTCCTTCAGGGCGAAGGGGACGAAGAGGAGGCGGCGGACGGGACCCAGGAAATCGTCGATCTCGCCCAGGACGTGGTCAAGGTAGCCCTCCCCGTGGTTGGTGGAGTTGCTGATCAGCAGGAGGCGGCGCGGCATCGGTTCCCTTCCGAGAGCGGGTATCCTACCCGACTCCGCGATCCAGCATTCGACGGGGTGAGATATTTACCTCGTGACCGACAGTTAAAGCTCAGGTTCCATGACGGAGCGCTCGTAACGACGCCATGAGACGAAGGAGAGCTTATGAACCTGACCTTGAAGCGGGAGAGCCTCACCAATGTGGATGACGCCGCCGGGCGCTGGCAATTCGAGGGCGGCGAGGTATTTCAGGAAGGCAAGCACGTCGCCGAATACGCCAGCACCAAACAGGTCGTGCACAAAGGCACGGAGGCCCAGAACACCGCCATGCTGACCGTGACGCTGTTCTTCCTGGGCCAGAAGCCGGCCGAGAACCTCACTCTCCAGGGGGACGACGACTTCAACTCCGGAGGGGAGATCGGCAGCGTCAGCGCGGCCTCCAGCGCATACGCAGCCCACATCGGCAAGCAGTTCAAGCGTACCGGCGACACGCTCGTCATCGGGTGACCCCCGGACCCGAGGGATCGGGGCGGCTCAGTTAGAATTCGCGGCATGCTGCTCTACCGCATCGCACCCGAAGGCTTCTGGGCCGCCGGAGACCCTCCCGGGCGGCTGGGAATTCGGCCGCGACCTCGACCGCTCCACGGCCACCTTCCTCCTGCCGGTGAGCCCCAGCAAGATCGTGGCGATCGGCCGCAACTACGCCGAGCACGCCAGGGAGCTCGGCAACGAGGTGCCGCCGGAGCCGCTCTTCTTCCTCAAGGCCCCCTCGGCGATGATCGGCCCCAACGTGCCGATCGTGCTGCCGCCGGAGAGCCAGCGGGTGGAGCACGAGGGGGAGATCGCGATCGTGCTGCGCCACCGGCTCCGGCGGGGGGCTTCGGCGGACGAGGCCCGGGACGCCGTGCTCGGCGTGACCTGCGCCAACGACGTCACCGCCCGCGATCTCCAGAAGAAGGACGTCCAGTTCACCCGCGCCAAGGGGTTCGACACCTTCTGCCCCCTGGGGCCGGCGATCCGGCTCGGCGCCGACCTGGAGGACCTGGAGGTCGTCACCCGCGTCAACGGCGCCGAGCGCCAGCGCGGGCATACCCGGATGATGGCCTACCCCATCGTGGACCTGCTGGTCTACGTCTCGCGGATGATGACCCTGGAGCCCGGCGACGTGATGCTCACCGGCACCCCTTCGGGGGTCGGCCCCCTGGTGGACGGCGATCGGGTGGAGGTGGAGGTGTCGGGGGTGGGGGTGCTGGCGAATCCGGTGGAGGCGCTCCGGGGCTAGATCCCTCATCACCCCGGCCCTCTTCTCCCAGCCCTCCACCCGCCCTTCCGGGGAGAAGAGGGAGAAAAGCAAAATCACTCTTGCTAAGCCCCCTCTCTCCCCGGCTGGGGTGGGTGGAGGGCCGGGAGAGAGGGGGTTGGGGGAGTGAGGGCCCGGGCGGCCCGCCACGGGAACAGCCCCAGAGCGCCCGCCAGCAGCAGGTGCACGCCGCCCCCGAGCGCGAAGCCCCAGAAGAGCAGCGCCATCCAGCCCGAGAAGAGGAGGAGGGCGAGGGCCGCGCGGAGGACGGGGGAGCGCATCCCGGGCAACCTATCACAGCCCGGGTAGGGGTATCCTCAAGCCATGATCGAGGCTGTGACCTTCGACGTCACCCACACCCTGATCCACAGCCCGCGGCTGGGGGAGATCTACGCCGAGGTGCTCAACCGGCACGGCCTGGAGATTGACGCCGAGGAGGCGCGGCGGCTGATCTCGGTGGTCTGGCAGGAGCTCTCGTGCAGCGCCGACCCGGGGCGCGACCGCTTCGCCTCCCATCCGGAAGGGGAGCGCGGCTGGTGGACGCGCTTTCTCGAACGGGTCTGCGAGCTGAAGGAGGCGCCTCCCCCGTCGCGGTTCGCGGCGGCGGAGCTTTTCCACCGTTTCGGCACGGCGGCGGCCTGGGAGGTCTATCCGGAGGTGCCGGGGGTGCTCGCCACGCTGGCCCGCCGGGGGGTGCGGCTCGGCGTGGTGAGCAACTGGGACCACCGCCTCCCCGGTCTGCTCGCGGACCTGGGGCTCGCCTCCTGGCTCGGCACCATTACCTACTCCGAGCAGGTGGGGGTGGAGAAGCCGGACCGGCGGATCTTCCTCCACGCTCTGGACGAGCTCGGCGTCGAGCCCGCGGCGGCGCTCCACGTGGGGGACGGCCGGCTGGAGGACGTCGAGGGGGCGGTCGCGGCGGGGATGCGGGCGCTCCATCTCACCCGCAACACCGGCGGGGGCGACCTGCGCGACCTCCTGGACTTACCCGGCCTCGTCGAGGCCGAGCGGGCCGGGCGCGCGGGCCGCCAGTGGGCGGGCGGTGTGTTAGACTTTTGATGGAAGCATGACATGAAGATCTCAACCAAAGGCGAATATGGCATCCGGGCGATGCTCTACATCGGCATGCACTCGGAGCAGGGGCCGGTGACCAGCCATGAGATCGCCCAGCACCAGGGGATTCCCGAGCCCTATCTGCGCCAGATCCTCGCCCTGCTCTCCAAGGACCGGCTGATCCAGTCGAACCGTGGACCGCAGGGGGGGCATGTGCTCGGGCGGCCGGCGTCCAAGATCACCCTGCGCGACATCCTGGTGACGCTGGAGGGGCAGACCACGGGGATCGACCAGATCCTCTCCCTCCCCTGCACGATCGACGTGGGGACCGAATTCTGCGCCATCCGCGAGGTCTTCCTGGCGGTCAAGAAAGAGGTCGAGCGCATCCTCTCCCAGATGACGCTCGCGGAGCTGGTCAACCGCCAGCGCGACATCCTGACGCAGCGGATCCAGGTGCCGCTCGATCTTCCCGCCCCCTCGCTGCTCCCCGTGATCCGGGGCTGAAGATCCTGCCCGGCGGCAAGGGCCGTGAGACCAAGGTCCAACTTGTAGGCCGGGAGCCCGGCCCTTAGCCTCTCCTAAGAGGCGTTCGTTGCGAGCTTGTGAAGGTCTTCACAAGCTCGTCCGGACCTGATATGGTCTGCTCGCTTCGAGGAGAGTGCGGGAGGCCGGAGAGCGGTCCTGCGGAAGCGGCGAGATCTTCATGCCTGAGGAACCGAAGCCCGGAAGCGATTTGTCCAAGCTGGCCGGCATCGGCTTCGAGCTGGCGGCGGCGGTTGGCGGGTTCGTATTTGTGGGGTATCTTGTGGACCGTCATTTCAGGTCTGCCCCCTGGGGAGTGCTGATCGGCGCCATCCTGGGCCTGGTCGGCGGCATGTACAACCTGATCCGCCAGACGCTGCTCGCCACCCGGGGACCGGCGAACGAGAGCAAGAAGACGAACGGCGACGGGGCGCGATGAGCGCCTCCCGGTCGCCGGCCGCGGAGTACCTGCGGTTTCTGCTGTGGGCGGTCGCGATCGGTGTCGCCGCCGCCCTCCTGGGATATGTGCCGACGCGACGGATGGGCGGTGACGGCGCGCTCCCCGCGATGATCGCGGGGCTCGTCATCGGGTTGATCGCCTCAGCGGTGGGCGCGTTGCCCATCCTGCTGGCCCGGCGGTCGGGGGCCGTGCCCTCGCCCATCCAGGGGTTGCTTTCGACGGCGATCCGCTTTGCGGCGCTGGTGGTCCTGGGGGTCTCGGCGGCGCTCTCCGGAGCCTTCGCGACGCGCCCCCTGATCGTCTGGATCGCGCTGGGGTACGCGGCGCAGCTCGCGCTCGACGTCCGGTACGCGGTCCGCGGTGTCTGATTCGGAATGGGAGATCGTATGGTCCTGGCATTTCTGGCAGAGAACCCGCTCGAGCACATCGTGCGGCATCCGATGATCCAGCGGCCGGCCGACCTCGGGTGGCTGACCCAGGGCGGCAAGATCACGCTGCTGGACAGCCACATCTTGATGATGATGCTCGCGGCGCTGCTGCTGCTCCTGCTGGTGCCGGTCTCGGTGCGCAAGCGCCGGGGGACGGGCGAGGTCGACGCGCTGGTGCCCACCGGCGCGGGCAATGCCGTCGAGGCGATCTGCGAGTACCTGCGCAACGAGGTCGCGCGCCCCGCGCTGGGCGAGTACACCGACCGCTTCATCAAGTTCGTCTGGAGCGTTTTCTTCTTCGTGCTGACGGTGAACCTGCTGGGCATACTGCCGATCAACTGGATCAGGGTGCTCGGCGCGCCCATCGGCGGATCGGCGACGGCGAACCCCTGGATCACCGGCACGATGGCCCTGATCACGCTGGGGATGGTGGTCGTCAACGGGGTCCGGCTGGGCGGCAGGCAGTTCTTCGCCCACTTCAACCCCGGCCCCTGGTGGCTCGCGTGGCTGCTGGTGCCGATCGAGGTGATCGGCCTCGTCGCCCGCATCTTCGCGCTGATCGTCCGTCTCTGCGCCAACATGGTGGCCGGCCACGTGCTGCTGGCGGTGCTGCTGAGCTTCATCCTGTCGGCCGCGGAGAAGAGCATCGTGAGCGCGCTCGGCGTCGCCATCCCGGTGGTGCCGGGCAGCATCGCGATCAACCTGCTGGAGATTTTCGTCGCTTTGCTGCAAGCGTTCATTTTCACCTTCCTGACGACCCTGTTCATCGGCCAGTCGATCGTCTTCCATCACCACGACGACCACGGCCATGCCAAGGGGGCGCAGGCGCACTGATTGACACTGCTCGCCCCGGAGGGAGCGGGGGCGTGCCGACTCTAGGAAAGGATTTTTCGATGAGCAAGAGAACCGCCAGAATCGCGTTGATGATGATCGCCCTCGGCTTCGTGCTGATGTTCGCCTCGGTGGCTCCGGTCCACGCGCAGGCGGGGGCCGGCACGGCCAACGCCGGCCAGGCCGGCGGCCTGATCACCACGGACGGCGCCCGCAAGGCGGGCGGCGCGCTCGGCGCCGGCCTCGCCCTGCTCGGCGGCGGCCTCGGCATCGGCCGCATCGGCGGCAGCGCGGTGGAGTCGATCGCCCGCCAGCCGGAAGCGGCCGGCCAGATCAGCACGGCGATGATCATCACCGCCGCGCTGATCGAAGGCGCCATGCTGTTCGCGGTCGTCGTCGGCCTGCTGGCCTCGCTCTGAGGCGAGGCCATGCGCACTGGGATCCGCCCCTTCCCGCCCGCGGGGAGGGGCATTGAATGCGAGCAAACGGCATGATCAAAAGAGCGTTGTTTCTACTGGCCGTGTTGACGACGATGGCGCTCCCCGCGCTGGCCGCGGAGGGCGCCGGCGAAGCGCAGCCCAGCCTGCTGGCGGGCGACATCGGCAACGTCGTCTGGACGGTCCTCATCTTCGTCCTCGTGCTGGTCGTCCTCGGCAAGTACGCCTGGGGTCCGATCCTCAGCACGCTGCAGGCGCGCGAGAGCTTCATCCACGAGGCGCTCGCCAAGGCCAAGCACGACCGCGACGAGGCCGAGGCGCGGCTGAAGCAGTACGAGGAGCGGCTGGCCGGCGCGCGGGCCGAGGCCACGGCGATCGTCGAGGAAGGCCGGCGCGACGCCGAGGTGGTGAAGCGCAAGATCGAGGCCGCCGCCAAGGTCGAGGCCGACAAGATGATCGACCGCGCCCGCCGCGAGATCCAGATCGCCACCGTCACCGCCACCCGCGAGCTCTACGACCTCTCCGCCCGCCTCGCCACCGACATGGCGGCGCGCGTCATCGGCCGCGAGCTCTCGGCCAAGGACCACGAGCGCCTGATCGCCGAGGCGATCGACGGCATCAGCGGCGCGGGCCCGCAGGCGCACTAGCCATGGCGAGCCTGGACGAACGCGGACGGCAGATCGGCCACCTGTACGCCGAGGCGATCCTGCGCGTCGCCGAGGAGCAGGGGCAGGCCGAGACGCTGCAGGACGAGCTCAACGAGCTGGTGACGTATCTCGACAGCAATCCGGCGATCGAGCAGTTCTTCGGCAGCCCGCTGGTCGAGGAGGGGCCGCACGCGGAGGCGATCGAGAGAGCCTTCCGTGGCAAGGCGAGCGACCTGCTGGTCGATTCGCTCCTGGTGATCAACCGCAAGGGGCGCCTCGGCTCCCTGCGCGCCATCGCCGCGGGGTATCGGGCGGCGCTGCGCGACCTGCGCGGCTGGATGGACGTCCACGTCCGCACCGCCGTGCCGCTCACCGACCCTCTGCGCGCCCGGCTGACGGAGGCCCTCGCCGCCTCGACCAGCCGCAAGCCGGCACTGATCGAGCAGGTCGATCCGGCGGTGATCGGCGGCCTCATCATCCAGATCGAGGGGCGGAAGATCGACGCCAGCCTGGCGTCGCGCCTGCACCATTTGAGCGAGGCGCTGCACGCGCGCGCCTCGCGTGAGATCCATAGCGGCAAGGCCTACGTCGAGCCCTAAGGAGCCAAGCCAAGGAGCTTTCATGAGATTCAAAGTCGACGAGATCGCGTCGGTCATCGAGGAAGAGATCCGCAAGTACCGCACCGAGGTCGACCTCTCGGAGGTCGGCAAGGTGCTCGAGGTGGGCGACGGCATCGCCCGCATTTACGGCCTCACCGGCGCCATGGCCGGCGAGCGCCTGGAATTCGCCAACGGCGCCCAGGGGCAGGTGTTCAACCTCGAAGAGGGGTCGGTCGGCGCCGTCGTGCTCGGCGACTATCTGGGGATCAAGGAGGGGGACGAGGTGCGCCGCACCGGCGAGCTGCTCTCGGTCCCGGTCGGCCCGGCGCTGATCGGCCGCGTCGTCGACCCCCTCGGCCGGCCGCTCGACGGCAAGGGGGACATCAACACCCCCTACCGCCGGCCGCTGGAGTTCAAGGCCCCGGGCATCGCCGAGCGCCAGCCCGTCACCGAGCCGCTGCAGACCGGCATCAAGGCCATCGACGGCATGATCCCGATCGGCCGCGGCCAGCGCGAGCTGATCATCGGCGACCGCAAGACCGGCAAGACCGCGGTGGCGATCGACACCATCGTCAACCAGCGCGGCAACCCGCCAGAGGAAAAGGTGATCTGTGTCTACGTCGCCATCGGCCTCAAGGAGTCGACGGTGGTCGGCCTGGTCGATAAGCTGCGCGAGGTCGGCGCGCTGGACTACACGATCGTGATCTCGGCCTCGGCGGCCGATCCGGCGCCGCTGCAGTACATCGCCCCCTACGCGGGCGCGGCGATGGCCGAGTACTTCATGTACCAGGAAGGGCAGGCCACCCTCTGCGTCTACGACGACCTGTCGAAGCAGGCGCAGGCCTACCGCCAGCTCTCGCTGCTGCTGCGCCGGCCGCCGGGCCGCGAGGCCTATCCGGGCGACGTCTTCTACCTCCACTCGCGCCTGCTGGAGCGCAGCGTGAAGATGCGCGACGAGTACGCGGTGGTGCCCAAGGACACGCCGGCCGACAGCCGCGACCGTGCGCTCGCCGTCAAGCATCCGGAGGGGCTCGCGGCGCCCGCCGAGGTGCGCCCGGACGGCGCCGACGGCACCTACCACCGGCCGCACGGCAAGCACAAGGCGGAGGCCTTCCTCGCCTCGCTGCCCGACAAGGACAAATACAAGGTCCACCGCTTCCCGGACAGCGGCGGCTCGATGACGGCGCTGCCGATCATCGAGACGCTGGAGGGCGAGGTCTCGGCTTACATCCCGACCAACGTGATCTCGATCACCGACGGCCAGATCTACCTCGAGCCCGATCTCTTCTTCGCCGGCGTGCGCCCCGCGATCAACGTCGGCATCAGCGTCTCCCGCGTGGGCGGCAACGCGCAGCGGAAGGCGATGAAGAAGGTGGCCGGCTCGCTGCGGCTCGACCTCGCGGCCTTCCGCGAGCTGGAGGCGTTCGCCCAGCTCGGCACCGAGCTCGACACCGCCACCCAGCGCCAGCTCGACCGCGGCCAGCGCATGGTGGAGCTGCTCAAGCAGCCGCAGTACCAGCCGTACAACGTCAACGAGGAGGTGCTGTCGATCTTCGCCGGTACCCGCGGCTTCCTGGACGACGTGCCGGTGCGCGAGGTGGCGAGGTTCGAGGGCGCGATGCTGAAGTTCTTCCGCGACCAGCACCCGGAGATCGTCGACGAGATCGACCGCACCAAGGACCTCGGCGGCGATCTGCCGGACCGGATCGGCCAGGCGATCCGCGACTTCAAGTCGCAGTACAACAAGGCGGCCGCTCCCAAGGGCAGCGAGGTCGCCGCCTAGGCGGAGCCGAGCCATGGCAAACCGGCGAATCCTCGTCAAGCGCCGCAAGGCGGTGCGCAACATCCGCAAGATCACGCGCACCATGCAGCTCATCGCGACCGCCCGCTTCCAGGCGGCGTTCAACCGCGCCGTGGCGACCCGGCCGTACACCGAGAAGCTGGCCGAGCTGGTGGCCGACCTCTCGCGCGCGGCCGGCGACGTCGACCATCCGCTGCTCAAGACCAACGAAGGGGTCGACCGCGCCGCCCTCGTGGTGCTGACCAGCGACCGGGGCCTGGCCGGCGGCTACAACGCCAGCGTCCTGCGTACGGCGACCGCCCATCTCGACGAGCAGCCCAAGGGGATCACCACCGACGTGCACATGGTCGGCAAGAAGGGGATCTCCTACTTCCGCTTCCTGCGCCGGCCGGTGGCTGAGCAGACCTCGGGGATCGGAGACCGCCCCCGCTTCGATCAGGTGGAGCCGATCGCCAACGGCCTGATCGACCGCTTCGTGCGCGGCGAGATCGCCTCGGCCCACGTGGCCTACATGAAGTTCCTCTCCGCCGGCCAGCAGCGCCCGGTGGTGGTGCAGCTCCTGCCTCTCCAGCCGGAGGTGAAGAAGGGGCCGTACGGATCCGGCTCTTCCAGGCGTTCAACGACGCCGCGGTCTCCGAGCAGGTCGCCCGCATGGTGGCGATGAAGGCGGCGACCGATGCCGCGCAGGACATGATCAAGGCGCTGACGCGCGAGTACAACCGCGCCCGGCAGACGCAGATCACCATGGAGCTCCTGGACATCGTGGGCGGCGCCAACGCGCTGTCCTGACGAAGACCGCCGAGCTCGTTCAAAGATTGGAAAGCATGATGGAAACCAACGGCAATACCGGCAAAGTGACCCAGGTCATCGGCTCCACGCTCGACGCGCAGTTCGCCGAGGAGCATCTGCCGCTGATCTATAACGCCCTCCGCGTCGAGGTGCCGAAGACGGTGCTCGGCGAGACCACCACCGAGACCCTCTGGTGCGAGGTCGCCCAGCACCTCGGCGGCGGCCGGGTGCGCGCGGTGGCCCTCGGCTCGACCGACGGCCTCCAGCGCGGCGTGGACATCCTCGACACCGGCGCGCCGATCTCGGTCCCCGTGGGCATCGAGACC
>QHVW01000791.1 GCA_003223675.1 Acidobacteriota bacterium | reverse complement strand
GGGTGCCGCTGCCGCTCCCGGCGGGAGCTCCCGACCGGATGAGCCATTATCTCGGCGCCGTGGGCCGCCTCGCCGGCGGCACGACGATGGCCCAGGCGAACGCCGAGCTCCAACGCCTCGCCGGAGCGCTCGCGGCCGAGCATCCGGAGAGTGACCAGGGGTGGAACGCGCGGGCGGTCCAGCTCTCCTCGTTCCTGACCCGCGCGGTCCGTCCAGCTCTCCTGGTGCTCTCCGGAGCGGTCGGCCTGCTCCTGCTGATCGCCTGCGCCAATGTGGCCAATCTGCTCCTCGCGCGGGGAGCGGCACGCCAGAAGGAGACCGCCATCCGCGCCGCCCTGGGGGCTCCGCGCCCGCGGTTGATCCGCCTTTTCCTGCTGGAGAGCGTCCTGCTGGCGCTGATCGGGGCCGGCGCGGGGCTGATCCTGACCGTCTGGGGCGTGGGAGCCCTGGTGACAGCCGGACCGGCGGACTTCCCCCGGTTGAGCGAGATCGGAATCGACCGCACCGTGCTCCTTTTCACCCTGGTGCTGGCCCTCGTCTCGGGCCTGGTGTTCGGCGCCTTTCCCGCTCTGCAGCTCTCCCACCTCGATCTCATCGGCGTGACCAAGGAAGGGCATGGGACGGGGGGACGGCTCTCGACCCGCCTGCGCTCCTCGCTGGTGGTCGCCGAGGTGGCGCTCTCCCTCGTCCTGCTCGTAGGCGCGGCCCTGATGCTCCAGGGGTTCCTTCGGTTGACCCGGGTCGATCCCGGATTCGATCCCAGGCACACCCTGGTGGCGCAGATCTTCCTGTCGTCCAACCGGTACTCGAGCGTCCCGTCCCAGGTGCAGCTCTTCGAGCGGCTCCTCGACGAGAGCCGGGGCCTGCCCGGGGTCACCTCCGCCGCGGCGGCGAGCGCGGTGCCGCTCCTCCCGCTGGGGCAGAACCTGCTCCCTTTCCAGGCGGAGGGGCACGAGACGGCGAGCCCCAAGGAGGGGACCTTCGCCGTCTTCAGCTCCGTCACGCCCCGCTGGTTCCAGACCCTGCGGATCCCCCTGCTTCAGGGACGGGATTTCACCCTTCAGGACGATGCGGACGCTCCTCCGGTGGTGATCGTCAACGAGGTCCTGGCCCACCGCTTCTGGCCCGGCGAGAGCCCGCTCGGCAAGACCCTGCGGGCGGCCATCCAGACGGCCGCGCCTGTCACCTACCGGATCGTGGGCGTGGTCGGGTCCGCCCGGGAGCGGGACCTGGCCGGGGAGCCGGAGCCCGCGATCTATGCTCCCTACCGCCAGGTGCCTCCGCGCGGCCTAGCCGTGGTCCTGAGGACGCAGGGAGATCCGCTGAAGCTCGCCGGAGCCCTGCAGCGCGAGGTGCTCGCCCTCGATCCCAACCAGCCGATCTTCCAGATCACCACGCTGGAACGGGTGGTCGCGGACGCGGGCGCCCGGACGCGCTTCTACACCGCCCTGCTCGGGCTATTCGCGGCGGTCGGGCTGATTCTGGCGGCGGTGGGCATCTACGGAGTCATCGCCTACTCGGTCTCGCTGCGGACCCAGGAGATGGCGGTGCGGATGGCTCTGGGAGCCCGCGCCCGGGATATCCTCGGCCTCGTGGTGGGGAGCGGCGTGCGACTCACCCTGATCGGCGTGGTGCTCGGGGTGGGCGGGGCCTTGGCGCTGACCCGCCTCCTGGCGAGCCTGCTCTACGGCGTCAGCGCCAGCGACCCGCTGACGTTCGCCGCCATCGCCCTCCTGTTGTTCCTCGTCGCGCTCGTCGCGAGCTACCTCCCGGCGCGCAAGGCCGTCGACATCGACCCGATGCTGCCGATCCGCCGCGGCTGACGCTCACGCGGTCTCCGGCATTTCCCCCACATAGGCCGCGCGCGGCCGGATCAGCTTGTCCACGCCGTATTGCTCGATGGCGTGGCCGATCCAGCCGATGGTGCGGCCGAGGGCGAAGAGGGCGATCGGGGTGCGCTCGGGCAGCTCCAGGGCGCGGCTGAGGGCGACCAGGCCGTGATCGATCGTGGGGTGCTCGTGGATCAGCTCGCGGTAGGCGTCGGCCATGGCCAGGGCGAGCTCGACCTCGGGGGATTCCGGAGCGATCTCCCGCGCCATCTCCAGCAGGGCCGCGCCGCGGGGATCTCCGTCCGGATAGAGGGTGTGGCCGCAGCCGGGAATGGGCTCGCCGCGCCGCAGGCGGTCCGCCAGCACCTGCCGCGCCTCTTCCGCCGTTCCCACCTCCCGGAAGAGCGCCTCCACCCGTTCCGTGTGGCCGCCGTGCCGCGATCCCTTGAGCGCCGCCAGCCCCGCCGAGACCACGTCCCACGGCGAGGCGTTGGCCGAGGCCACGCAGCGGGCCGTGAAGGCCGAGACGTTCAGCTCGTGGTCCGCCGCCAGGATCAGCGCCGCGCCGATCGGTCCCGCCACCTCGGGGCGGCCTTGCGCCCAGCCGAACTGGAGGAGCTTGGCGATGGAGCTCGAGGAGGGGGGGTATCCCGCCGCGACGCCCGCCATGAAGCGGAGGATGCGCGCCCCGGTCGCCGCTACCCCGGCCGGCCGGAGATCCCAGGCCGCGAGGTCCTGCGCTCCGGCGAGGGGCACGGCGATCTGGCAGCGCTCGATGGGCGTCAATCCCCCCGGGAGGGGCCAGCCGATGGGCGGCGGCTCGCCCGCGAAGAGCCGGCCGGCGTCGCCGGGGTCTCCCGTCCAGAGCAGGGCCGCCACCTCCTCGACGGTCGAGGTCCGCGCCAGCTCCACCGCGTCCCGTCCCCGGTAGTAGAGCCGGCCGTCCCGGATCAGCGTCAGCGCCGACTCCAGCACCGGCATCCCCCAGGAGAGGGCCTTCGGCGCCGCCTTCTCCGCTGCTTGTTCCGGATACCGGCGCAGCTCCTTCTTCTCCTTGAGCCGCAGCACGTCCTCTCGCCGGTAGCGCTTCGCCCGCGCCATGCCCGGCACCGGCTCCGAGCGGAGCATCCCCCGGCTCGCGTAGGCGTAGAGCGTCGCCAGCGAGATCCCCAGCTCCGCGGCGGCCTCCTGGGCGGTCAGAAAGCGGTCGTCCACGCTCCAGACGGTACCATGAGTCAGATTGATTTTGAAATCAAGATTGACAACCCATCCAGGCCGGGCCGAAGATGGGATTGGAAGGGAGACGCTTTGGAAGGGAGACACCCAATGGACACCCAGATCAGAGAAGGATTGGAAGGGGTCGTGGCGGCCACGACCCGTTTGAGCAGCGTGGATGGCGAGGCGGGGGTGCTGCTCCTCGCCGGATTTCCGGTGGAGGAGATCGCTCCCCGGGCCTCGTTCGAGGAGATGACCTGGCTGCTGTGGAACGGCGGCCTGCCCACGGCCGGGGAGCTGGAGGCCTTCCGGCGCCGTCTTGCCAGCCGCCGGTCGCTGCCCGCGGCGGCTTTGGAGCTGCTGCGCGAGACGGCCCGGCGGCGGATCTCCGGGATGGACGCCCTGCGCATGGCCGCCGGCGCGCTCAGCCTCGCCGAAGGGGCCGGGGAGGACCCGAAGGAGGACGCCCTCCTCCTCACCGCCACCTTCCCCACGATCGTGGCCGCGTACTGGCGGCTGCTGCGGGGGGAGGAGCCGCTGAGGCCCCGGGAGGATCTCGGGCACGCGGCGAATTTCCTCTTCATGCTCGCCGGCGAGGAGCCGTCGCCGGAGCGGGCGCGGGGCCTCGCGACCTATCTCAACACGGTCACCGATCACGGCCTCAATGCCTCGACCTTCACCGCCCGGGTGATCGTCTCCACCCGCTCGGACCTGATCTCGGCCATCACCGGCGCGGTGGGAGCGCTGAAGGGCCCTCTTCACGGCGGCGCTCCGGGGCCGGCGCTGGACATGGTCTTCGAGATCGGCACCCCCGACCGCGCCGAGGCCGTGCTGCGCGAGAAGCTCGACCGCGGCGAGCGGCTGATGGGCTTCGGCCACCGCGTCTACCGGGTGCGCGATCCGCGGGCGGACGTGCTGGCCGCGGCGGCGGAGCGCTTCTACAACCTGGGTGGCGACCGCGGGCTCTACGAGCTGGCCCGGTCGGTGGAGGCCACGGCCCTGCGCCTCCTCCGCGAGCGCAAGCCCGACCGCCGGCTGGACACCAACGTCGAGTTTTATACCGCCCTCCTGCTGCACGGCCTGGGGCTGCCTACCGAGCTGTTCACGCCCACCTTCGCGGTGGGGCGCGTCGCGGGGTGGACGGCCCA
>QHVW01000790.1 GCA_003223675.1 Acidobacteriota bacterium | reverse complement strand
ATCAGCTCGATCTCGGCGCGCTCCATGGCGATCTCGTGGGTATAGACCTCCTGCTCGCTCTTGGCGGCCAGGAAGCCGCTGGCGCCCATCGACAGCGCGTCCGCGATCAGGCCGGCGACCCCGGCCACCACGATCGCCTGATGCTGGGCCGCGACGGTGGCGCCGATCACCCCGGCGACCAGGCCGAAATTGGCCGTCAGGCCGTCGTTGAAGCCGTAGATCACATTGCGCAGGAAGCCGCCGGCCTCGATGCGGTGCCAGGGCTCGGTGCCGCGATTGGCGATGTCCCCCAGGGTGGTGGCGTGCTCGGCCGACTCGCGGGCGAGCACCAGCGCCTCGCTCTGGCCGGCCGTGCCCGCCGGCGTCGCGCGGTGCATCTCCAGATAGGCGCGCACCTCCCGCCCCTCCTCCACGAGCAGCAGGGGGAGGAGAGCGCGGGGGCCGAGGGTCTTCCCCAGCAAGGCCATGGCGCGCGCCCGCAGAGTCGGCCGGAACGGCCCCACCGGCCTGCCGTTCGCCGCCAGCAGGTCCCCCCAGATCTTGGTGTGGCGGTCCTCGACGTGCGACAGGCGCGCATAGAGATCCCGCTTGCGCGGATCGCGCTCCACCTTGCTCAGCAGATGGTAGAGAAACGCCGCGTCCGCCTCGTCCTGCCAATGATGCGCGAAGGCCTCAAGGTCGGGAGGAGGAAGCGGCGCGGCCGGAGGGGCCGAAGTTATCTCGGGAGATGTCAGGGTCATGCTTGATCCTCGCAAAGAGGGCCCATCGTATCGCTTCTGGCTCGCAAAGACGATGCCGGGGCGGGGCGGCGTTCCATGCTCTCTTGCCCCCGGTCGCGCCTGCCCTCCGAAGCCTCACCCTCGGTCCCTCTCCACTTCGTGGAGAAGGAGGGCCCAGAGATCGAAATCCTTCCAGATCGGCAATGCGGCTGCGCTGCGTTCCCCCTCTCCACGAAGTGGAGAGGGGGCCAGGGGGTGAGGCCTCGGAGGGCAGGCGGCCCCGGATGAGGCTAAACTGCGGGTCTGAAGGAGGCCCCATGCCCACCCCCACCCAATCCTTCCTGGAAGCCCGCGACTTCCTGCTCGCCCACCGCGACGACTACGCCGCGGCGTTCTCCGGCTTCCGCTGGCCGCAGCTCGACCGCTTCAACTGGGCCCTCGACTTCTTCGACGTCCAGGCGCGCGGCAACGATCGCACGGCCCTCTGGATCGTCGACGACGAGGGGCGCGAGACGCGGCTCAGCTTCGCCGAGATGGCCGAGCGCTCCAACCGGGTGGCCAACCACCTGCGCGCCCTGGGCGTCCGGCGGGGCGACCGGGTGCTGGTCATGCTCCCCAACGTGGCCCCCCTCTGGGAGATCATGCTGGCCATCCTCAAGCTGGGCGCGGTGGTCAGCCCGGCCACCACCCTGCTGGGGAGCGCCGACCTCCAGGACCGCATCGAGCGCGGCGAGATCCGCCACGTGATCGCCGACGCCTCCTCGGCCGAGAAGCTGGCCGCCGTGCCGGGCGACTTCACCCGGATCATCGTGGGAGACCAGACCGCCGGCTGGCATCCCTACGCCGAGGCCTACGACGCGCCCTCGGGCTTCCAACCGGACGGCGAGACCCGCGCGGACGATCCGTTCCTCCTCTACTTCACCTCCGGCACCACCGCCAAGCCCAAGATGGTGCTGCACACCCACCAGAGCTATCCGGTGGGGCACCTCTCGACCCTGTACTGGATCGGCCTGCGCGAGGGGGACGTCCACCTCAACATCAGCTCGCCCGGCTGGGCCAAGCACGCCTGGAGCTGCTTCTTCGCGCCGTGGAACGCAGGCGCGGCCATCTTCATCCACCAGCTTCCGCGCTTCGACGGCCAGAAGACCCTGGCGGCGCTGGCCCGCCACGGCGTCACCACCCTCTGCGCGCCGCCCACCGTCTGGCGCATGCTGATCCTCGAGGACCTCAAGGCCTATCCAGTCAAGCTCCGCGAGGTGGTGAGCGCGGGCGAGCCGCTCAACCCCGAGGTGATCCTCCAGGTGCGCGAGGCCTGGGGGCTGACCGTCCGCGACGGCTACGGCCAGACCGAGACCACCTGCCAGATCGGCAATCCGCCCGGCGAGGAGATCAAAGTGGGGGCCATGGGCAAGCCGATGCCGGGCTACCGCATCGACCTCCTAGACCCCGACGGCCACCCGGGCGACGAAGGGGAGATCGCCATCCGTCTCGATCCCCGGCCGCTCCCTCTGATGGCCGGCTATCTCGACAACCCCGAAGCCAGCGCCCGGCTGCTGGGCGGCAGCCACTACCGCACCTCCGACGTGGCGAAGCGGGACGCCGACGGCACCTTCTGGTACGTGGGCCGGGCCGACGACGTCTTCAAGAGCTCCGACTACCGGATCAGCCCGTTCGAGCTGGAGAGCGCGCTCATCGAGCACGAGCTGGTGGCCGAGGCGGCGGTGGTGCCGAGCCCGGACCCGATCCGCCTGAGCGTGCCCAAGGCCTGGGTGGTGCTCAAGCCCGGCGTGGACCCCTCGCCCGCGGCGGCGCACGCTCTTTTCCGCTTCTCCCGCCAGCGCCTGGCCCCCTTCGCGCGCATCCGCCGCATCGAATTCGCCGAGCTGCCGAAGACCATCTCGGGCAAGATCCGCCGCGTCGAGCTGCGGGCCATGGAAAAAGAGCGCCACGCCGCCAACGTCCGCGGGGAGCACGAGCACTGGGAGGACGATTTCACCGATTTCGACTGACAGACCCGCGCGGGTCTGCTCCAAACCTCGCCAGGTTTGTAACAGACCCGCGGAGGTTTGTCACAAACCTGCAGAGGTTTGGTCCAGACCTGCGCAGGTCTGGAGGAAACCTGGCGAGGTCTGGCCAAACCTGGGCAGGTCTGTCGCGGGCCCGGCCAGGTCTGTCGCAGACCTGCGGAGGTCTGTCGCAGACCCGCGCGGGTCTGCGACAGACCTCGCCGGGCCGCGAGCGGCTACGGCGCCTTCTCGTCAAACGCGTCGCCCATCTGTTCCAAAAACGACTTCTTGCCGGTGACGAAAATCGCGTCCCCCGGCTTGCGGGAGAGGACTGGCCGGAGCATGGTCGCGGCCTGGAGCGAGACGATGCAGAAAAGAAAGAGCCAGAGGATCATCCCGCCGCGCGCCCCGGTGGCCTGCAGCCCTTTGCCGAGAAATCTCCAGGCGAGGCCGAGCGCGATCAGCCAGAGGAAGAATTGGATGACGGTGGCCGAGCCCAGATGCTTGCTGCTGGACGAGAACAGCCAGTTGATGGGCAGCAGCGCCAGCAGGACCAGCGCCAGGGTCCCCGCGAACCCGGCGAGCACGGCGAGGAAGCTCCGCCGCGTCCATTCGGCCCCGGACACCGCCGAGAACACATACAGGCTCGGCAGGCAGAGCAGCAGCGTGAACAGGATGATCATCGGCGCCTTGAGTAGCGTTGGGGGCGGCCCTGCGCGGCACCTTATTGCGGA
Source organism: Acidobacteriota bacterium (assembly GCA_003223675.1). Taxonomy (GTDB): domain Bacteria; phylum Acidobacteriota; class Thermoanaerobaculia; order Multivoradales; family UBA5704; genus DATARR01. The sequence continues at coordinate 983 of QHVW01000790.1, read as the reverse complement.
CCTTCTATGTCTGAGAGATCGGCACCTTTTTCCTCATACCGCAATCGTTGCCATGGAGAGTTGTACTATCATGGTGTCTATTCTCTGGGAGGAGCGCTGATGTCTTTCCCGATTACCGGTAAGCTGAACAAGACCCGGAATTTTCTCTTGACGGTCCATCATGGCTTCTCCTGGATCCTGTTCGCCCTGGCGCGATGGTTTCTGATCGGCGCCCTGGCCTGCCTGCTTTTTAGGGAGCTGTTCAAGAAGGATCACAATCCAACTCTCCTGGCCACCACCGTGGTCCTGCTTCTGTTGGTCGTCCTCTTCGATCGATATGAGAGCGTTCTTATCGGTCGTCTCAAGAAGATCGGCCCGTTGGAGCTTTTCGAGGAATCTCGGGACGTCTTCACCAATTTCGACGAGATCGTACGCAGAATCCCTCTGGTCGGCTCGCCGACGGTGCCGCATGCCGTACCCCGCAAGCTGACGCCCTACGAATCTTTCCACTGCCAGCAAGGGGAGGCTGCGGTTTCTCTGTTGGAGCTCACGAAGTCAGAGCCTGAAAAAACCAAGTACAAGGAAAAATACTTTGATCTGCTCTATAAGGTCGGCGCGTGCGCAGTGGCCCAGAACGACTGGGCGCGGGCGACGGCTAGGTTGGACAGGCTTCGCGAGCTTTCCGCGGATTCATTCCGCCCAGAGATCGTGCTGCCTCTGGCGGGGCTCGCTTATTTGTACTGGGCGCTGGAAGATCGTTCAGAAGCCCGGAAGGAGTGGTTTGGCAGTGCAATGGAAGCGTTCACCAAGGTCATCAGGTCGGGTGGAACGTCCTATTGGAGCTACTACCATTTGGCCGTCACGCAAGACGAGCTCGGCCTCCACTATGAAGCCATCGAGAGCAACAAGGAAGCGTTGAAGCGATGGCCTCGCTTTGCGCCGGCCAAGTACAATATGGCTGTGTCCTACGTGAAGCTCGAGGATTTCAAGAGCGCATATGAGTC
>QHVW01000789.1 GCA_003223675.1 Acidobacteriota bacterium | reverse complement strand
AACCAGCCGCGTCTCTACCCGCATAGCGCCGTGGGGCGGGAGAGGGAACGGGAGCTCATCATGCTGCGCGCACACATCGATGCCGCGGGCGCAAACGCCCGTACTCTCTCCGGCTTCGTCGAGCGCCTGGAAGCGGCCGGAGTCCGGGTCCACCTTAAGATCTCCGTCAACGGGCACTTGCAGGGGGCGAGCTTTGAGCTCGCCGGCAGCGACCGGATCTGGAAGGGCTCGGACCTGGGCCGGGCCTACTCGATCGGCCGCCTGGTCCAGCGGTACGAGCTCGCCCAGGAGGGAGAGGTGCTTCGCGCCTGCGAGCTTCGCCCTCGCGAGCTCGCTCATCTGCGTTCGGTGGGCCTGGCGCCGGACCGGGTGGAAAGCTCGGAGGGGGGCCGGTTCACCGTCATCTGGGCCCTGGTGGGCGGTCCCCGCGAACAGGACGCATACCAGCAGTGGGTTCAGGCGGCGATCCCCGGGCGCCTCTGCGAACGTGGGGAGGCCACAGACTGGAGCCGCGAGGTTCCAGCCGCGGTGCTCGAAACCCGGCGGCAGCAGATCGAGGCCGCGCTCGCAGAGCGTGGAAGGTCCTCGCCGCCGGTGCCCCATCTCGGGGAAAGATCGCAGAGCTTGCGGGATGCGAGCCAGCAGGTCGAGGCGCTGCTCGAAAGATACTGCCGGGACCTGCGCTCGGGCGAGAGCGCGGAACGGCTCTCGGCCACCTGGCTCGAGATCCTGCGCTGGACGGGAGTCCGGGGCGTGCGGCCGGAGGCCCTCGGCCAGCGCGGCTTGGCGCAACAGCTCGCCAGCCTGGGGAGCATCGCCCAGACGCCACACGCGACCCGCACGCGGCTGGAAAGCGGCGCGCGCGGGTATGTCTCGATGCCCGCGGTAGCCGGGGAGCTCACCTACTTTCCTCCGCATCTTCTCGGCACGGAGCGCGGTCCTGCGCATCGCGATTACAACCGTCAGGCCAACCAGATCCTCCTGGAGCGGGAATCGGTGGCCCTCCTTCGCGTGGCGGACCACCTCGGGCGGACGCGGGAGGAGCACCGCTTGAGAAGCCGCCTGGAAAGCCGGCTCGCCGAGGTCGAACGGGCCGCCGTCTCTTGGGGTGGCAGAGCGACTGGCCGCGCGGTACGACCTCCGGCGAGGGTAGAAAACGCGGTGGCCGCCCGGCGATACGTGTCGCGCCGGCTCGCCGGATATCTGCGCCGCACGGAAAGGGGCCTCGCACGAGGAGTCGTGAGCTCGGCAAAGTCGCTCGTGCCACGGCCTCCCCTCAATCGCCTGCCCGGGATGAGCCTCTTGAGGACGGCGAGGTCGATGGGCCGAGCGATCGAGACCGGGTTGGGCTTCGCTTCCGAGCTGGGCCAGGCGGTCTTCGTGATCGAGGCGGCGGTGCGCCGCGAGGTCCGGCGGGCGTCCCGCCGAGGTGCGAGCCACCTGGAGCATGTCGCAGCAGGCGACATCTCCACGTATCGCCTGCTGCGGCTCACGAGTGGCCATCCCAGGGCTGTCGCTCGTCTCCAGGCTCCGCAGGGACCGCCTCGGGAGCTCAAGGACGCAATCCGCGACTACCGGCGAAGTCGCGCCGAGCTCGTCCGCTTCGCGCGAGCTTCGATCCGGGAGGGCAGGCCGGCCCGCGACACCGCGCGAGGCGCCGCGCAACGGGCCGCGGCGGTCCTCGCAGCCCGAGAGCAGGTGGTCAACGCGAGCCTTCAAAGGCTCGGAATCCCGAGCATACGGATGCTCTCCGGGACCTCGAGAGAAACGGCCGAGGTCCTCGCCCGATTCGCGCAGAGCTGCCGGACGGCAGGGCTGTCCGTGGGGACTGCTGCCCGGGTGGTTGCCGAGGTCGGCCCCGTGGTGCTGGGGAGCGTGGTGGCCGGAGCCGCTCTGACCCTGGCATCTCGACTGGTCATGCGGCAGGTCTTCGGAATCGGGCGGGACCTCGCCAAGGAGCTCCTCTATGGCGAGAGGGAGCGCGGCCGGTAGCCCAGGCAGAAAACGTCTTCCCTATTGCGCCGCTATATAAGCGGCTGTACAGTTTGGACAGACCAACGCATCGGGAGAACAAGACAATGCGCTACCGCCCTCCGGACCTTTGCTCAACAGATCTCAATCCGAACCTCTTCGCAGCCAACCTTCTGGCTTCCCTCGAAGCGATCTCCTTGGGATTGATCGATGGAACCGAGGAGGACAGACGGCGAGCGTCGCGGGTCGCCGCGACGATCACGCAGACCGAAGCTCGTAGATGGCGTATCCATCGGCGGCCTAGACCGAGACCGGGCAGCGCCCGGCGGCGGCCGAAACCGGGAAGAAGCAAGGTGTGGAGACGCGCCGGGCTTTCTATGATCCTCTTTTTTTCCATCTCCCTCTCGCTGCAGGCGGTGACCTGCGACCGCGCGGGATGTGGAACCGTCCGACAGGGCAACGCGATCGTCTGTTTCACGCCGGCCCGGCCAGTGTCGCTTTCGGGCGAGCTCCGGGCGGTCGATCCGAGCCCGCTCCCTCCCGAGCGGGACACAACCAATCTCAACGAGGTTACCGAGTACTACTACTCCCGTCCCTGGTTCTTCGGGGTGGAGGTTGAGAGCGGCTGGATCCTAGCCGGCCTGGCCCACGGGATCGGGATCTGGGACGCCCGGACCAACCCGGCAAGCCCGGCCCTCGTTTCAATGCGCCTCTATGGTCCCGGGCAGGCATTTCCGGCGATCCCCGCGGGAGAGTCGTCGAAGATCGTCTTCGGCGGCATCGCCGCTCCGGACGACACCGTGGCCGCGCTCGCCGGCTATAACGGCGCCGGCATCCTGGTCTTCGACCTCACCGACAAGGCCAATCCCCGTCCGGTCTATCAGAACACCGGCCGGAGCAGCTCCGACTCGGTCTACGCGGCTAAGATCGACGGCACCCGGTATGCCTTCCTGCCCGCCA
>QHVW01000788.1:2202-12383 GCA_003223675.1 Acidobacteriota bacterium | reverse complement strand
ACCAAAAACCCAGTATCCGGAATTTCTTCACAGCCTCTCAGCGAGACGTATGGGTCCCGGTTCCGGTGGTTTCGGCAAAGATGTCTGCCCGCCGGTCGAGGATGACGCCGGTAACGTGCTGCCACATTGCCGACAAAATCGAGATGTGTCGTCGTTTGACCTTCCACATACAGTACAGAGCATGGCCGCTCCTCCTTAGAGGGTGTCTCGAAAGGGTGCCCCCACTGTAGAGACGCCCCGTGGGGCGTCTCTGAGGCGGCGACCTCGCCCGTGCTCTCTCAGACGCCCCGCGGGCGCGCCGTGGCACTTGGGATCGTCCTCTCCGCCCCGGAGACGCCCCACGGGGCGTCTCTACAGTGGGGGTCCAGACGGAATCGTCACTTTCGAGACACCCTCTTAGATGAGGTCTCTCTTTGCCCTATCTAGACACGGTCCAAGCCTGTTTGTTGGTAGTGAGAGGGGGCCCTGGTGGAGGACATCAAGTCCGAAGTCTCTGCCCGGAGGAAGCGGACGGGCGCCAAGCCTCTGCCGTCCTGGCCCAGAACCCTCTCCAGAGGCCGAAGAAGACCAAGAAGCTTCCGCCCGGCCTTGCCGTTCGTGGGCGGGTAGGTTGGACAAGGCGTTCTTCGGCAGCCTGAAGAAGGCGGCGCTGCCGCAGATCGCGTGGAGGCCACCGCCGCCGCGGGCATCACCATATCGAATAGGACGGCGCCTGGTTGGGCCGGCACCAGTTTCCGGTGGAACAGCAGCGCGCACAAAGCCTGGATCTGGGTCGAGGCGCTGATCAGCCTGCGGGCCTCCCCCTACGGCCGCTCTCACCGGGGCCGGCAGTCCTTTCAATGGGCGGAATAGGCGGTAGATTCCGGCCAAAGTCCAGCTTCCGCGCAAAATTGGCGGTAGATTCCGCAGAATTGTCCCACAATCGGGAGGAATTGGCGGTAGATTCCGCAAAATACTGCAACAATTCTCTGGAATTAGCGGTATATCACTCGGAAGGCAGCAACAATTCCCGAGATCTGGCGGTATGCTCCGCTATATACCGCAACTATTCTCCGGAATTAGAGGCAGATTCCGCTCAAGATGCCGACTGCCGGGGGGAATCTACCGCTAACTCCGGCCAGCGATTCAACGGCCGGAGGGATCAGACCGCGTCATCCGGCTGGAGGTCCGTTCGCCGGGCGAAACAGGGGGCAACGTCCGGCCGTTGCGCCGACCTCCAAGCGAATAGACCCGCATATTCCGGCCAGATCAAGGCGGGCTCCGGTCTCCGCGGCGCTTCTTACTCCAGCGGATGCGTCTACTTGGTACCTGTTTCGGTAACAAGGCCCGCGCAGAACTCAACGGGCATCTGGTACCCTATCGCATGATCGCTCCCGCCCACTACGGCGGGGCGGATGGCCCGCCGCGCCGTCCTCTCCCCCGCCTCACCGACCGGCAGCCGCTGGGAAAGAGCGGCCTGCAGGTCGGCCCGATCTGCCTGGGCACCGTGCCGGGACCTGAGACCGTGCTCGCGGCCTTCGATGCCGGCATCAACTTCTTCTTCGTCTCCGTCGACCTGCACTGGCCGCTCTACGAGGGGACGCGGCGCGGCCTGGAGGCCCTCCTCGCCCGCGGCGGCGGCGTGCGCGACGAGATCGTCGTCGGCGTCGTCTCCTATCTGGAGCAGCCTTGGTTCCAGGCCCTCCAGGTCCACGAGGTGATCAACGCGGTCGCCGGCCTCGAGCGGGTCGATCTGATCATCGCGGGTGGGGTGACGAACCCGGCCAGCCTCCACTCCCGCCTCGAACCAATGTCCGCCGCCCGGAACATCAAATTTCGCGGCGCGCGGGCCATCGGAGCCTCCTTCCACCACCGCCGCCTCGCCGTGGAGGCCGCCACGCTCGATCAGCTCGACATCCTGTACGTGCGCTACAACACCGCCCACCCGGGCGCGCGGACCGACCTGTTCCCCTTTCTGCCGCCCGTCCGCACCGGCCGGATGTTCAATTTCAAGAGCACCATGTTCAAGGTGACCGCCGAGATGTTGCGCAGCCTGGGGCTCTCCCCACCGCAATGCTGGCTTCCCGACATCCCGGACTACTACCGGTTCGCGCTCAGCCGTCCCGAGCTCGACGGCATCCTGGCCTCGCCGAAAACCCCGGAGGAGGTCGAGGCCCTCGCGGCAGCGCTCTCCAAAGGCTCTCTGCTGCCCGAAGAGGAGGAGCACATGATCTGGCTCTCGTCCCTGGCCGGCGCTCGCGGACTGTTCCCGCGCGGGCTGTTCCGCGGCCGGCCGGCCACCGCGACTCCAGGGTGAGGTGAGACGTCACCAAGGCGGTCTCGGAGAAAGATGGTGGCCGCCGAGCGGAGAAGCCCCTGGCACCCCTCTTGGCACCCCCTTCCTCGCACCCTCTTGCCCCCCGTAGCCGCTGCTTCCCCCCCTCGCAAACACAAGCAGCTCTAGGGCGAATAAGTTTTGGGGGCGTTTTTACGTCTTCTTAGGGTGTATGGCTAGAAAACCACGCTACGTCCCCCAACCCCGCACCCTCGTCTCCATCACCAACCGCACCATCCAGGGGCGCTACCTCCTGCGTCCCGGACCCTCGTTCGACGACCTCTTCCTGGGTATCCTGGGAAGAACCCAACGGCTCCACAAGATGGCCATCGCGGCCGTCTCCGTGCTGCCCAGCCAATTCGACCTCCTCCTGATCGTCGATGACGCGGAAGAGGTCTCGGACTTCATGCGGGACCTCAAGTCCAAGACGGCCAAGGAGGTCAACCGGCTGACCGGCTGGGAAGGACCGGTCTTCGAGCACCGCTACGACATGGCCGTCGTCACCGACGAAGAGCCCGCCCAGGTCGAGCGCCTGAAGTACGTCCTGGCGCAAGGTGTCAAGGAGAACCTGGTGGAACGGGTGTGCCAGTGGCCCGGCGTACATTCCGCCGAGGCCCTGATCCACGGCACGCCTCTCGAAGGGCATTGGTTCGACCGGACCCGGGAGTCCGCGGCGAGGAATCGGAAAGAAGAGCTCCACTGCGAGGACTACGTCTTCGCCGAGTCCGTGGTGCTCTCGCCGATTCCCTGCTGGGCCCATCTGCCCGCCGAAGGCTATCGCGAGCAGGTGAAGACCCTGGTGGAGGAGGGCGAGGCGGAGGCCGCCCTGGCTCGGAAGCAATCGGGTGCCAGGGTCCTCGGCGTCAAGGCAATCCTGGCCCTGGATCCGCAGACCCGGCCCACTTCGGTCGCCCGCTCCCCCGCCCCACTCGTTCACGCGGCGACGAAGGCTGCCCGTACGCTGTTCTACGAGATCTACGCGGCATTCGTGAGCGCCTTCCGGGCGGCGGCCGAGGCACTCCGGCAGGGTCGTCGCGATGTGCCTTTCCCCGTCGGCAGCTTCCCACCCAGACTACCCTTCGTGACAAGCTGATTGCGGCAAGCCGGCTCTTTGACAGCCTCACCACCCGCCGGAGGGCGATTCGGACGAGCGCCGCGGCTCGCCTTGTTGGAGGTGTGTCTGAAAGGTCCGCGAAAACCGGTTTCGAGGCCTGAGCTCGACCAAGGCTACCAGGATTCATGCCAGCATGGCTCCAGCCGGGCTCGGATTTCCAGAAGTCCCTGGCACTTGCTGAGGGCACCTGTTGGGGCAACACTCAGAATTAACTTCCTCCCCTCCAAATTCTCTGGCGTCGCTGATTGCCGCCCCGAAGCTCAGGGGCGGCGGTTTTCGCTCGGCTCCCCCCGGTTGCTCTCTCCGTTCAGCAGCAACAAGGGCGAGCGCTCATGCCCCCGATGTAGACCGTATTCTTGCCAATTAATGTTCCCTGCCCGGTGGCGGCGTTGAGCGCGAGCAGCTCCCCTGCGGACGTACCGCCGAAGAATCTGCAGCAGTGGATCGCCAGACCGTAAACGTTGTTGAATCCTATCGGCCCGATTACGGTAGCCGCGCCGGTGGTGCGATTGATCTTCGCGAGCACGAAGACGCCGTTCTGATTCAACGCACCGTACAACACGCCGTTGTTGTCGAATGCAAGGTCTCCACCGGAGGTCATACCGGCGCCGAAATGGCCGACCAGCGTTGCGACGCCAGTTACCGGATTGATCGTGATCAGCTCGCCGTTGGTGGTGCCGGTAGTACCGGCATAGATCGTTCCTTCTTCGGAGACGGCGAGCCCGTTCGTGCTGTAGCTGAAGGGCGAGCCGACCGCTACGGCCGCCCCTGTATCGGGATTCAGCCGCACCAGCTTGGAAAAGGTGACTCCATAGAGGGTCGGACCATGGAACGCGATGTCCGTGATCGAGGCCATTCCGGTAGGGCCTACGAGCCCGGCGGAACCGGTAGCCGGATCGACCGTATAAAGATTGCTGGTGAGATCGGTGACGTAAAGATGACTTCTCATGGGTTCCTCCTTCGTGAATCCCAGGTATCTTGAGCCCTAGGTGAGGATTTCAGGGGTTGGATCTGTCCCCACTTCGATAGACTTGGCGGCGTCGAGACGGTTTAGCCCCAATACGGTTCACTTAGGCGAGCGTCGTCTTTTCCCGGAGGGTCCGCGGCCTCTGCCGCCCGGGATTGAAATCCCGTGCGACCTACGGTCGCCCCTGCCCGGGGCTCAGTCCCGGACGGGACGGCTGTCGGTAGCCCGGGATTTCAATCCCGGGTGGCGCGGTCGGCTTAACTAAACAGCATTGGGGCTTACCCGGCTGTCGCGAGTGATACGGCCCCCCGCGCATCCACCCAGCTCTTCACCACCGTGGCCACCAGGATCACCGCCGCCCCGGCGATCGACCAGACGCCGGGCCTCTCGCCGTGGACCAGCCAGGACCAGATCGGGTTCAGCACCGGCTCCAGCAGCAGGAGGAGCGAGGCCTCGAAGGCGCGCACCCGCACCAGGCCGCGGATGAGGAAGGCGTAGGCGACGGCGATCTGGAAGACCCCCAGGAAGGCGATCAGGGTCCAGTCGGTGGGACGGGCCGGCGCGAGCGGCAGCGCCAGGGGGATGCAGAGGAGCGCCGCGAAGACGTTTCCCCAGAAGGCCGAGGCCGGTCCCCACGCCTCGCCTCCCCGGCCGAGGTCCCGCAGTCCCATGACGGTCAGCGCCCAGGTCAACCCTGAGGCGGTCGCCAGGACGTTGCCCAGCTTCGGGTTGGGCGCCGTGGCCGAGACCGGATCGAATCCCACGAAGAAGAGCCCGAGCCCCGCCGCCAGCACGATCATGAAGGTCACGTCGCGCCCCCGGATCTTCTCGTGCAGCAGCCAGGGGCTGAGCAGCAGCACGTAGAGCGGCGCCGTGGACTGGAGGTAGATGGCGCTCGCGGAGGTGGTGAGCTTGTTCGCCTGTACGAAGAGGATCATCGTCGCCGCGTAGGTGAGCCCCACGCCGAGCACCTTCAGGCTGGGCCGGCGCCGCACCTCCCGCAGCAGCGCGAAGAGAGCGACCGCCGCCACCGCCGAGCGGAAGCCCGCCACCTGCCATCCCGCGAAGTGGATCGCCTTGATGACGGCGCCCCCCGACGAGAAGAGCGCCGCGGCTCCGAGCACCTCCAGGCGGGCGCCGAGAGGGGTGGGTTGGGGTTGGCGGGTCTCCATGGACGGGGAGATCTTAGTGCAGCCGGCCCGCCGAGGTCTGCTCCAGACCCGGCCAGGTTTGCAGCAGACCCAGCCAGGTTTGCATGGTGGGGGAGGTTGCGCTCTGATTCAGGTCTTGCCCTCGGGGCGGCCCGCCCCGAAACCTCACCCCTGTCCCCAGGGGCCGGGGGTGAGGCCTCGAAGGGCAGGAGGCTCCAGCCGGCACGGGTGTCCCGGGTCTCGCCTTGCCCTTCCCTCCCACCTGAGCTAGCCTGTCTCCAACGCCACGAAAGGACCTCAAGCGACAACCCCATGCCCGAGCCGCAACGCAAGATCTTCGTCCTGGACACGTCGGTCATCCTCCACGACTTCAACGCTCTCCAGAACTTTCAGGAGCACGACGTCGCGATCCCCATCACGGTGCTCGAGGAGCTGGACCAGTTCAAGAAGGGGAACTCGGTCCTCAACCTCCAGGCCCGCGAGTTCATCCGCCAGCTCGACAAGCTGTCGGACCACAACATGCTGCACGAGTGGATCCCGCTCGACGGACCCTCCCGCGGCAAGTTCCGCGTGCTCACCGACGAGAACGGGGGGATCGACGCCAGCGAGATCTTCGGCGCCCGCAAGGCGGACCACCGCATCCTCAACACCGTCCTCAGCCTCTCCCGCTCGCAGCCGGACCGGCCGGTGATCCTGGTCAGCAAGGACATCAATCTCCGGCTCAAGGCGCGGGCCCTCAACCTGCCGGCCGAGGACTACGACGCGGTCAAGATCAAGGACCTCTCCCACCTTCCCCGGGGGAAGGACGAGCTCGAGGTGGCGGACCCGGCCGCCATCGACCGCCTCTATCAGGAGGAGTCGCTGCCGTTCGAGGCGATCCTGCCGGAGCGCCCGCCGTCGAACCACTACTACATCCTGCGCGGCGGCTCGAAGTCGGCCCTGGCCTACTACAACCCCCGCACCGACCGCGTCGAGCGGGTGGTCAAGCCGCTCGCCTACGGCATCTCGCCGCGCAACGCCGAGCAGACCTTCGCGCTGCACGCCGTGCTCAATCCGGACGTCCTGCTGGTCACCCTCTCCGGCGCCGCGGGCACGGGCAAGACCCTGCTGGCGCTCGCCGGCGCCATGGAGCAGCGGCGGCACTTCCGGCAGATCTATCTGGCGCGGCCGATCGTGCCGCTCTCGAACCGCGACATCGGCTTCCTGCCGGGGGACATCCAGTCGAAGATCAACCCCTTCATGCAGCCGCTGTGGGACAACCTGGGGATCATCAAGAACCAGTTCGACGAGAAGGAGCGGGAGTACCGCAAGGTGGACGAGATGGTGGAGACCGAGAAGCTCCACATCGTGCCGCTGGCCTACATCCGCGGCCGCAGCCTCTCGAACGTCATCTTCATCGTGGACGAGGCGCAGAACCTGACGCCGCACGAGGTGAAGACGATCATCACCCGCGCCGGCGAGCGCACCAAGATCATCCTCACCGGTGACATCTTCCAGATCGACACCCCCTATCTGGACGCCAGCAGTAACGGTCTCTCCTATCTGATCGACCGCGTGCGGGGGAATCCGCTCTACGCGCACGTCAATCTGGAGAAGGGGGAGCGCTCGGCGCTGGCGAATCTGGCGAGCACGATGCTGTAAAAGCCCCTCACCCCTACCCCTCTCCCTGCCCTCCGCCCACCCCTGCCGGGGAGAGGGAAAAAAAAGCGGATACGGTGTGGATTTTCTCCCTCCTCTCCCCGGAAGGGCGGGTGGAGGGCAGGGAGAGGAGGGCCGGGGAGGTGAGGGGCCCTACCCCGCCTTCCGGACCTCCTCCCGCTCCCCGGGGTCCGCTTTTTGCAGACCTTCCTCGCCGAGGACCCGGCGCGGTGCAGGCTGCCAGACCAGCCCGAGCTCGTGGGTGGCGGCGTCCAGGATGCGCTCCATGGCCTCGTCGACCGAGTCGGTGAAGAGGAGCCGGTCGCAGTCGGCGGGGAGGATCGTCTTCTCCGGGACCATGCCATGGCAGAGGAAGTCCTTCAGCGGCTGCCAGTAGTCGGTGCCCATCAGGACCAGGGGAAAGTTCTTGATCTTGCCCGTCTGGATGAGGGTGGCGCACTCGAAGATCTCGTCCATGGTGCCGAAGCCTCCGGGCAGCACCACGAAGGCGTAGGAGTACTTGACGAGCATCACCTTGCGGACGAAGAAGTAGCGGAACTCCAGCCAGCGGTCGAGGTAGGGGTTGGGTTTTTGCTCCTTGGGCAGGATGATGTTGCAGCCGATGGACGGCGCCTTGACGTCGCGGGCGCCCCGGTTGGCGGCCTCCATGATGCCGGGGCCGCCGCCGGTCAGGACCGTGAAGCCGGCGCGGCCGAGCCGGCGTCCCATCTCGCGGGCGAGGGCGTAATAGCGATGATCTTCCTGGAACCGGGCCGAGCCGAACACGGTGACGCAGGGCCCCACGAAGTGCAGGCCGCGGAAGCCGCGGATGAAGTCCGCGCCGATGCGCAGCAGGCGCCGGAATTCGGACGCCCGGGTGTGCGGCCCTTCGAGGAACTTGCCGTCTTCGGGGAATTCCGTCCCCTTGCCCCACCGCGGCTCCTCGCCACTTTGCGCCGCCGCCTTCACCTCCGTGGAGGAGATAGGGCCAGGGGACTTCTCGGGTCGAGTCTCTTGCATGCCCGTGAGCTTAGCAAAGGACGGGCCGCCCTCTTCCTTCTCCTCCTGTTGCTGCTCGCCGCCCCCGCCCTCCCTCGCCAGGCCGAGCGCGCGGCCACCCAGCGCTTCCCCAACGTGGTGATCCTCACCATCGACACCCTGCGGGCCGATCACGTCTCCGCCTACGGCTACCGCCGGCCGACCACGCCCAACATCGACCGCCTGCTGGCCGGCGGCGTCCGCTTCACTGAGGCGCGCACGGTCGAGCCGCTCACCAATCCGGCGCTCGCCTCGATGCTCACCTCGCTCTACCCCCACGAGCATGGGGCCACCCGCAACGGCCTCAAGATGCGGCCGGGCCTGCCGTCCGTGGCGCGGGCGCTCACCCGCCGGGGCTACGAGAGCGCCGCCTTCGTGAGCAACTGGCCGCTCAAGGACCGGATCTCGGGGCTCGCCGAGCACTTCGGCCGCTATGACGAGGTGTTCACCCGCAAGCGCTGGCTCGGCCTCTTCAAGGACGAGGCGACCGCCGCGGATCTCACCGACGCCGCCCTCGCCTGGCTCGCCGAGGCGCGGCAGGGACGCAGGCCGTTCCTGCTCTGGGTGCATTACGTGGAGCCGCACGCCCCGTACCGTCTGCACGAGGAGCTCGTCCGGCCGCTGGGGCTGCCCCAGCGCGGCGAGCGCTCCCGCCTGGACCGCTACGACACCGAGATCGCCTTCGCCGATTCCCATCTGGGCCGGCTGCTGGCGGCCTTCGACCGCGACCCCGAGCTCAAGGCCAATACCCTCTTCGTGTTCGCCGCCGATCACGGAGAGAGCCTGGGGGAGCACGGCTACTGGGGGCACGGCCGCAATCTCTACGAGCCCACGTTGCGCATCCCGCTCGGGATGGCCTGGGCGGGGAAGATCCGGCCCGGCACCACAGTCGACGCTCCGGCGCTGAACCTCGACGTCGCGCCCACCATCCTGGGCCTCGCCGGCCTCCCCATCCCCTCCAGCTTCGAGGGCTTTGACTGGACCCCCGTCCTCCAGAACGGCGCCCCGCCGCCGCGCGACCGGGTCCTCTGGTTCGAGGCGCACAAGGGCGCGGTGCTCTCTTCTCAGGAAGCGGCGAACGCCCGGCGAAAAGGATTGTTGGAAGTGGGGGTGATGGTGAACGGCCGCAAGCAGATCCTGCGTCTGGCGGAAGGGGGGCTGTCGCTCTTCGATCTGGCGCAAGATCCCCGCGAAACCCGCGGCCTCGCCGCCGACGCCCAGCTCTCGCGGCGGCTCCAGGAGTGGATGGGCACCGTCCAGAAGGAGCTCATCGCCTCCGACCGCCTCGCGCCGGCCGAGGTCGGCTCGGAGGACGTGGCGCAGCTCCGGGCGCTGGGGTATCTGCAGTGAGGGCGATTCTTGCAGATTGAATTTCCGATATTCAATCTGCAAAACCGTCCCGCTTGGGGGGCCTCAGCTTTCCGACTGAGCTCGATAGCGCTCGATGAACGATCGAGGAGAAAGCACCTCAACTCCACTTCGGGCTTCGGCGGGGTAATGCTTGATGTTCCCTGTGACAAGGCACTGTGCTCCACCTGTCACGGCAACTTCCAGAAAAGGCTCGTCGTCGGGGTCAGGCAGCCTGATCGCGAGAGGGCGAGCCGAGACCGGAATGCCACTTGCGCGGATCTCCTCCAGCAGAACCTCAACCCGCTCGGGATCGAAGCCGAACTTCTCGCGAAGCAGGACTTCCTGATACTCGGCAAGGATTCTCGGGTCGAGATAAAGAACCAAATCGCCGGAAGCTACAAGGCGCACGATCTGGCCCGAAGGGCCAAAGGCCTGAAGCAGACCGGACACGAGCACGTTCGTGTCCAGGACGATCTTCATTGCGGGATATGACCCTGCTGCCGGCGGGCTCGCCGGACATCGGCGATCTCGGCGTCAATCTCCTCAGGAGTAAGGGCGTCCTTACCTCTCTGGACCGATTGCCGCTGAATCTCCGACACTGCGGCGACC
>QHVW01000788.1:0-2040 GCA_003223675.1 Acidobacteriota bacterium | reverse complement strand
CCGTGCCGACCGCCATCAAGCCCATCTTCCTGCTCGCCGACAGCCAGCTCCTCTTCTGGCGCGACGAGGAGGGGCACCGCTTCCTCGACCGTGTCCGGGCGCTGATCGACGCGGACGAGCCCGGCCGGCCGCTGAAGGGCGCCTATCTCGGGGCCTCGAACGGCGACGCCCCCGAGTTCTACGATCTGTTCCTGGCCTCGATGGCGGAGATCGGCATCCGTGACTGCCGCCACGTCCCCGCGCGGCCTTCGCCCGAGGACCTCGCGTTCCTCGACGAGGCGGATCTCATCCTGCTCGCCGGGGGGGACGTGCGGCAAGGGTGGACGGCGTTCGAGGAGAGCGGCGTCAAGGACAAGCTCGGCGAGCGCTACTACGCGGGCGCCCTGCTGATCGGCATCTCGGCGGGCGCCATCCAGCTCGGCCTCAAGGGGTGGGACGAGGAGGGCCCCTTCGACACCCTGCGCCTGGTGCCGTTCGTGGTGGACGCCCACGGCGAGCCCGACTGGCCGGAGCTCCATCGCGTGCTCCCCAAAGCGGGCGAGCATGCCCGCGGCTTCGGCATCCCGTCCGGCGGCGGGGCCCTCTACCATCCCGATTATTCCGTCGAGCCGGTCCGCCATCCGCTGACCGAGGTCGAGATCGCCGAAAGCGGGCCGCGCCAGGCGCTGCTCATGCCGGGCCAGACCGCCGAGGTGCCTCCCGAGGAGGAGCGGCCGCGGGTGCTGAGCCAGGAGGAGCTCCTCGATCAGGTGCTGCGGGACCTCGGCGATCCTGATCCGGAAGGCTCCGTCAATTGATCCCCTTAATTGATCCACTAAAAGGCCGATGAAACTATACGCGCTGGCCGACCTGCACCTCCGCTACGAGGTGACCCGCCGGGCGTTGCGGGATCTCAATCCGCACCCCTACGACTGGCTGATCCTGGCCGGGGACGTCGGCGAGACCGAGGAGCATCTCCGCTTCGCCTTGGGGCTCCTGGCCGAGCGTTTCGCCCGCCTGCTCTGGGTGCCGGGCAATCACGATCTCTGGACGATCCCCGCCAAGCCGGACGACCTGCGCGGACAGGCGAAATACGAGCGGCTGGTGGCGATCTGCCGGGAGTTCGGCGTGCTGACTCCCGAGGACCCCTACGTGCTCTGGCCGGGCGAGGGGGAACGGTGCATCCTCGCCCCCACCTTCGTGCTCTACGACTATACCTTCCGTCCGGACGACGTCCCGGTGGAGCAGGCGGTCGAGTGGGCGGCCGAGGAGAACCTCCTCTGCTCCGACGAGGTCCTCCTGCATCCGGACCCCTTCCCCACCAAATCCGAGTGGTGCCACCAGCGCGTCCGCCTCACGGAGCCGCGCCTGGCCGAGGCGGCGCGGCAGGCGCCGCTGGTGATCATCAACCACTTCCCGCTGCGTCAGGATCTCGCGGTGCTGCCGCGCATCCCGCGCTTCTCGATCTGGTGCGGCACCCGCCTCACGGAGGATTGGCACACGCGCTTCCGCGCGCAGGCGGTGGTCTACGGCCATCTCCACATCCGCGCCACCCACCACCGCGACGGCGTCCGTTTCGAGGAGGTCTCGCTCGGCTATCCCCAGAACTGGGACCCGGCGCGCGGCGTTCAGCCGTACCTCCGGCAGATCCTCCCCGATCCCCACGCCGCGCCCGCCGCGGCAAAGCCGCTGCGGGGGTCGGTGTACAGGCCGCAGGGGTGACGGGGAGGAGCATTTAGCCCATTACTCTCCGCCCTTACCTATTTGTCAATTAGACAAATCCCCACGCCTGCCGCAGAATTACACGGTACCGCTTATAGGCAGTGGCCGTGGAGAGATAGATGAGCAAACAACGTGTTGTCATTTCCCTTCTCACCATTCTAGTCCTTGCGCTGACCATTATTTTGCTTCTAAATCAACAGCGGAAGACAATACCCAAAAGCTCAATTGCATTAGCAGCTTATTTTGTCGAAGTGACTGATTCGAGCTCGACCAAGCGAGAGGTACTCGAGATCCGAGGCTCCGTGCAAAGGTCCGGTCGCGCCATTGGGAGCGGCAAGG
>QHVW01000787.1 GCA_003223675.1 Acidobacteriota bacterium | reverse complement strand
GAGGGGAGGGCCGAGGCGATGGTCTCCGCGATCTCCACCTCGGGAAGGGTCGGCGCGCCGAACGCCGTGCCGCGGCCGAGGGCCTCCGCGATCGCCGCCACGATCGCCGGATGGCGATGCCCCAGGATGTGGGGCCCGTAGCCGCCGATGTAGTCGACGTAGCGCCGGCCGTCCTCGCTTTCGAGATAGGCCCCCTGCGCGGCGCGCACGAAGACCGGCGTGCCGCCCACTCCCCGGAAGGCGCGCACGGGCGAGCTGACGCCGCCGGGGAGGATCTTCTCGGCGCGGGCCATGAGGTCGCTCATGGGAGCGCTCCTTCAGCCCGCCCGGGATTGAAATCCCGGGCTACCAACGATCGCCCCTGCCCGGGGCTTTGGAATGATTGAGGTTTTTGGAAGTCCCGGATGGGACGGCCGTCGGTAGCCCGGGATTTCAATCCCGGGCGCGGGGTGATGAGGGCCCTCATTCCACCCACCCCGCGGCCAGCAGCCGCGCCGCCTCGCGGGCGGCGTAGGTGAGGATGAGGTCGGCCCCGGCGCGGCGGATGGCGAGGAGCGATTCCATCATCACGCGATCGTAGTCGATCCAGCCGCGCTCGGCCGCCGCCTTGAGCATGGCGTACTCGCCGCTCACGTGATAGGCGGCGAGCGGCAGGTCGAAGCGCTGGCGCAGGGCCGCCAGGATGTCCAGATAGGCGAGGGCGGGCTTGACCATCAGCATGTCCGCCCCCTCCTCGACGTCGAGCGCGGCCTCGCGCATGGCCTCGCGGCCGTTCGCCGGGTCCATCTGATAGGCGCGGCGGTCGCCGAACTTGGGCGCCGATTCCGCGGCCTCGCGGAACGGGCCATAGAAGCCGCTGGCGAATTTCACCGCGTAGGAGAGGATCGGCGTGGCGGCGAAGCCCGCGGCGTCGAGCGCCTGGCGGATGGCGCCGACCCGGCCGTCCATCATGTCCGAAGGAGCGATGACGTCCGCGCCGGCCTCGGCGAGCGAGACCGACTGCCTGGCGAGGTTCGCCAGCGTGGCGTCGTTGTCCACCTCGTGGCCGTGGAGCACGCCGCAGTGGCCGTGGTCCGTGTACTCGCAGAAGCAGACGTCGACGATCTTCACCAGCCCCGGCACCTCGGCGGCGAGGGCGCGCAGGGCCCGCTGGACGATGCCGTCCGGCGACCAGGCGGCGCTCCCCTCGGCGTCCTTGTATTCCGGCAGGCCGAAGAGCAGCACGGCGCGGACCCCCTCGGCGAAGGTCTCGCGGCAGGTCTCGACGATCCGGTCGACCGAGTGCTGGAAGACGCCGGGCATCGAGGAGATGGGATTCGCCACCCCCTCGCCGGGGCAGACGAAGAGGGGGAGGACCAGATTGTCCGGAGAGAGCCGGGTCTCCCGCACGAGGCGGCGGAGGTCGGGGGTACGGCGGAAGCGGCGGAGCCGGGTTTCAGGAAATGCCATGACGCCCCGGTTTGTATCGCGGGGAGGGGTGGGAAGGCAACGCCCGAACGGGTAGGAGGAGGCGCCGCGCGCCGCAGCCGGCTCGAGCGCCCGTTCGCTCTCTTGGATGCCGGCCGGAGCTCCAGGTTTCACCGGGATTCGATATAGAGTCATGCCGCCCTGCGGCAAAGGTCTTGCAACGTCCGGGGGCGGCATGGAGGGGAACCGGCTGATGAATCCGATTGAGCAGCTCGCGCGGCGCCAGCTCGTGGTGGTCACCGGCAAGGGGGGCGTGGGCAAGACCGTGGTCTCGGCCACGATCGGCCGCGCTCTGGCGGCGGCGGGGCGGCGGACGCTGATCGTCGAGGTCGATCCGCGGGAGAACCTCCACCAGATGATGGGCACCCCGCCCTCCGGCGGCGACATCCTGGAGGCCGAGCCGCGCCTCTGGGTGCAGAACCTCAAGCCCCGGCAGGTGCTCGACCAGGTGGTGCGCGACCAGCTCCGGCTGGAGCTGCTGGCCCGAAGGGTGCTCGACAGCCTCATCTACCAGCAGTTCGCCACCGGCGCCCCAGGCCTCAAGGAGCTCGCCATCCTGGGCCACGCCTATCGCCTGCTCCACGGCCTGGGCGGGCCGGGCGCTCCGGAGATCCAGACCGTGATCCTCGACGCGCCGGCCACCGGCCACGGCGTGGCCCTGCTCTCCGCGCCGGCGCTGGTGACCGACGTAATCACCAACGGTCCGTTCTCCCGCATGGCCGGAGACCTCGCGACCCTGATCGCCGATTCCGAGCGCTGCGGCATCGTGGTGGTGACGCAGGCCGAGGAGATGCCGGTCGAGGAGGCGCTGGAGCTGCGCACGGCCCTGCGCGACCGCGTGCGGCGCGAGCCCGAGCTGCTGGTGGTCAACGGGCTGTATCCGCCGGCGCCCCCCGAGCCGCCGCCGTCCACAGGAGCGGAGAACGAGCTGGTCTCCCTCTGGCGCCGCCGCCGCAAGCTCAACGACCGGGAGCTCGCCCGGCTCAAGGAATCCTGGACGGGGCCGCGGATCGAGCTGCCGCAACTGCCGCTCGATCGCGGCCTGCCGCTGCTCAGCACCCTGGGGCGCTGCTTCGCCGAATCGGCCCGCCGATGAAAGGGGAGTGCATGGACTTAATCTCGGGCCGCAACCCACTGATCATCGTCGTCGGCTCCGGCGGCGTGGGCAAGACGACCCTCGCCGCCTCGCTCGGCGTGCTCTCCGCGCGGGAGGGGCGGGACACGCTGGTGATGACCTTCGACCCCTCGATGCGCCTCAAGCAGACGCTGGGAGTGGGGGAGGAGGCGCGGCTGCGCGAGGTGCCGGTGGCGCTCGACGCGCCGGGTGAGCTCCACGCCAGCCTCCTCGACGCCAAGCTGACCTTCGACCGGCTGATCGAGCGCTACGCGCCGGACGAGGAGTCCCGCCGCCGCGTGCTCGAAAACCGTTTCTATCAGCACCTCTCGGGCACTCTCGGCGGGATCCTCGAATACATGGCGGTCGAGCGCCTGTTCGAGGTGGCCGGCGACGGCCGCTACGGCCAGGTGGTGCTCGACACGCCGCCCACCCGGCAGGCGCTCGACTTCCTGGAAGCTCCGAAGCGGATCATCGGCTTCCTCGACAGCGGCGCCCTGCGCGTGGCGCTCAAGCCCTGGTTCGACGAGGAGGGACGCCTCAAGGCCGCCTCCCGCTGGGGCGTCTTGGGCCGCCGCGCCGAGCGCTTCCTGGATGAGGTGGTGGGCATGGACCTGCTGCGCGATATGGCCGAGTTCTTCCAGGCTTTCGGGCCGCTCTTCGAAGGGTTCCGCCAGCGCGCGCTGGAGGTGGAGGAGTTGCTGCGCTCGAAGCAGACCCTCTTCGTGCTGGTCACCGGTCCGGGCGAGGAGCGTATTCCGGACACCCTCTTCTTCGCCCGCCATCTGGAGGAGGCCGGCTACAATCTCGGCCCCATCGTGGTCAACCGCGTCCACCCCCGCTTCCTGGTGGGAGGGGAGACGCCGTCGTCGCAGGACCCTCTCCATCCGAACGGCTGGGAGCTGCTCACCTGGGCCGGGGAGCGCGACCGCCGCGGCCTGGTCGAGCTGGCGAAGCTCCTCTCCCGCGAGCAGCCGCTGGTGGACCTGCCCCTGATGCCCGACGAGCCCACCGACCTCCCCTCGCTCGAAGCGCTCGGCCGGCAGCTCGATTCCCGGCTGTGCGAGTGGGAGCGGTATGTGAGCCGGACGTCGTAGGGCAAAAACCAAGGACCCAAAGGACTAGCCCGGATTTCTCACCATAGGTGTGGAAAAGGGCTGGCTCCAGTGGTATAAGTGTTGTGTCGGCAGCACTTATACCGCAAAGGAAGGCCAGCCCTATGACGACAGACTGTAATCCTCAGCAGTTGGAATTTCAAGGGGTAGGCCGCCGGACGGTGGTGGCCGCCTTTGACGGCGGGACCTTGACCTCGGACGGCGGTTTGCTGTTGCTGTCGGAGGTCGAACGGCGGCGCGGGATCCTGCGGCAATTCGCAGCCTGCTTTCGGGATCAGCGAAACCCCGCCTATGTGGAGCTCAGCGTTGAGGAGTTGGTCCGTCAGCGTGTGCTCGGTCTGGCTCTGGCCTATGAGGA